>NZ_JAALLK010000016.1:0-73317 GCF_011075215.1 Acinetobacter sp. EKM10A
ATATTGATGTTTATAACATCATTTGGGGAGCAAAATATCACTTATAAGTGTTGTTCAAATTTCCTGATCCACCTCTATATGGTCTGCTCATCTAATAAAAATCAAGCAAACCATACATCCTTTTATTTAAATAACTCATTTACCTCAAACAAGTTGGCTTAAAAAAATACTCCACCACCACATCCCTTTCATCCAAACTCTTTGTACTCAAAAACCCGAACATCAAGCCATCTATTAAGTTTAAAACCATGTTGGCATCGGGTTTTAAGGCACGTGTTTCTAAGCTAAAAATCAGTTCAAAAATTTCACGAGTCAGCCATTTTCTATACTCAATTGCCATACGGTAAGCCTGCTGGTAAGCCACTTTAATTTCAAACAAAGCTTTAAGTAGCAAGTGATACAGACTGTTAGAGTTAACATGTAAAACTACTATTTCCTTGAGCTTATCGGTTGGCGTGCAATAACGGCTTGAATAGATAATCGCAAGCACTTCTTCTTTAAGTAGACTTTTTTGGAAAGCTATACACATTTCAATAAGTCGTTCTTTTGAGTGAAAATAGTTATACAAGGTGGCTTTCGGTATTTCTGATTCTTTGACAATCAGGTCTACGCCTGTTGTATGGAATCCATGTGTGGTAAACAAACGAATAGCGGTACGAATAATATGTAATTTTTTAGAAGAGGTTTCTAAATTTGGCATAGTTTTACCGTTATAAATTCTTGTTGTATGTACAGAGATAGAAATGCCGTCACTCTTAAAATGAGTGCTAAATACAGGCATGCAAAAGCCGCACAATTGGTGTGCTCGCCTATCTCGAGTTTTGTTGTTGATATGATTTTTTAGTCGTAACGATTCTTAAGGTGTAGAAAACCTAGAGCCGTTTTAAAGACTGTTTCGGCGGTATCAATAGAGAGAATTTGGCAAAAGCCAATAAATAAGAAATAGTACGCATGTGCGAACTCCTTTGGGTAAGAAAGAAGTTTCGCCACATCACTGCTAAATGATTATGGTGGCGAAACGAAAAGGGGTTAGCAGACTGATTTACCCAAAAATCAGCACATCCGAAGATGTCCCCCTCCCGTTCCGCCGCAGAGGGGGCACGTAAGGATGCCCACAAAAAAGAGAGACTTTTTCGTGTGCTTTGGGTAAATACGGCCTGCTAAAACCGACTGGCAATGTGGCCAGCAGGCAAAGGATAGTGCTCTGCCCTATTACAGTCAAGCACACAAAATGACATTTGTTTTAAAATAGATCATTAAAAAGTAAGGATAAATAATTAAAATTTATTGTTCATTTGTGATTTATATAAAAATCCTTTTCACTTGAAAATTACTTATAATTATTTATTAGAAGATCTGAATTTTGGGTTTGAAGTTTTTTCTAAAACAACCACTTTACCTGTACCTAACCCGCGAAAAAAATAATTAATGATATATAAGAATAACAAGCCAAAATAAAAAATCGGGAAAATGCTAAAGACAGTTGTTACTATTTCCCAAAACATCACCCCGACTCTGTAATTATAACTAAATGCTATAAGTCCACCTCTACGTCTAGGTCTTTGCTGAGTAATATCATCCTCAATAAAGTGAATAATTCCCATGACAAAACACCCAGCAAAGGTACTTGAGACTAAAGTCTTTTTAATTAGAGGCTTTTCTAACCAACGGTATTTTTTTGAAGATTCAAATTCGGCTTTGAAAAATAATTTATAGATTTCCTCTTGATAAGCGTTATTAATTCCATATTTTCTAATAAAAAAATAACATATAACACAACCAACAATGAACATGACTATGGTTATATAAAGGCTGTAAAGAATCGTAAAAAACGGTAATGGCCCTTTCGTACCAATAGTCACATGCATAATTTGTGTAATGTATTGATATATTTCGTACTGCCATTCGTTTTTAGGATAAGTAGGAAATACAAATAAAGGAATAATAAAAAGAATAAAACATATAGCTATACTCCCTTTGTTCTCTTTAATTTTCCGTGGCAGCGTAGAAAGAAAGTTTTTAGAGGCCATATCTATATTTTACAATTTGGAATCATATGTTTAGCTTTATAAAACTCATCAAAAGCTTTTTATAATATTTATAAAAAGCCATGCATTTTATTTAATATCTTGCGAGCAAACTTTACTTTATGTTTTAAATGAAATCAAAAAAAATGAAAAGAATTAATAGAAGGAAATATACGCTCATCTTTTTAAAATACTTTTATTATGCCCTTTTATATTCGGAAAGAGCACATTCTGGATATAGAATAACGTAACCAACCTTTGTATTTAATATATGCTAAAGGTATTATCGCTACTGCTAAAGTAAGTATCATACAATATAAAAAACCGTGCTCCCAAGATAATTCAGGCATTACATCAAAGTCCATCCCATAAAATGTACCTACCAATGTTAGTGATAAAAACACAGCAGTAATAATAGTAAAGACCTTAACAATTTGGTTTTGTTTAATATTCGTGACAGCATTCTGAAGATATCTAACTTGTTCATACTCAAATGACGCGTATTTCTTAACTTCCACAACGTCACAAGCTAGTTTAGATACTAAAATCTGCGGTTCTACCAAATCACTATCAAATGATGGTGGTAGAACGAAGGCGGGTTGACAGACCAGTCATCTAGAAACCGGCACGCACAAGGCGTCCCACCTCCGTCCTACCGCTACGAAGGTTAGTAGCCAAGCCCCATACAGTCAAGCACACAAAATGACATTTGTTTTAAATTAGATCATTAAAAACTAAGGATAAATAATTAAAAAATTATTGTTAATTTAGGATTTATAAAGTCTCGGTTTAAAGGCCTTTAAATCTCTCAGTTGACTGGATAAAAAGGCATAACAAAATCAGTAAAACTTCGCTTCACCAGCAGGACGAGTTTTAAACCTTCTATGAAACCACATGTATTGTGTTGGGGCGATCCGAATCTGGTTTTCAATAATTTTATTGACGCGTTCAGCATCATTCACTTCGCATTCGCTAGGAAAATTTTCAAGTTTAGGTTCTATTAGTACGTTATATTGAGGATCTCGAATATCCCCGCTTCTGTAAAAATATAATGGTATTGCAACAGCGTTTGAAATATCCATGAGTCTTCGATGTGCCGTGACTGTGGCTGCTTGTATTCCAAAGAATGAAGCCATGACACCTTGCTTTAAACCAAAGTCCTGATCAGGGCTATACCAGATTGCATGACCATTTTTGAGTTTTTCAATTAAGCTACGCATGTTGTCTTTTGCAATCTGATTTTTATGAACCCTAGCGCGACTACGATGAATGAGGAAATCCATAAAAGGATTATTTTGAGGTCTATACACCACATCCATATCAAAAAATAGCGTACATGCAGCACCTCCGGCATCGAGTAATGTGCTATGCGTGCCTAAAAGCAGAATACCGCGATCCCGATTGTCATTTAGATGTTCCAAGCCTTCTATATGAACTCTTTTTTTAAACCATGCAGGACAATACCAAGCATTTAAGGCTTCAAATATACCAATCATCGTATCGGTAAAAACCGACTTAGCCTTGGCTTCAATTTGCTCAGGTGTTTTTTCAGGAAAACATGCACCTAAATTTCTTAAAGTCGTTTTCCTTCTAGAAGCCAATAGTGTCCAAGCAATTTTTGAAAATAGTTTTGCTAAGCGCCACTGGATTGCCCAAGGCAAGTACGCAAGAAACATTAGAATAAAAGCTGTGAACCAGATACCCCAATATTTTAATGATAGAAAGGAAAATTGAAATTGCCCTGATTGATACTGCGCTTCAGGTTTCGTCATATTGTAAATATCTAGAGGTATAGAAATTCATCCTAACACACTCGCACTCTACATACGTTTGTAAAGTGTGTCTTAATATTAGGCTCAATCTAGCAAACAACTGCTAAACAGTACTGGTGAGTGCTCCGATTTATTCTTTATCGGTCTTGATGGGCAATTGCTTGATAAAGTCATTTAAAGACATTGGACAGCCCCATAAATAGCCCTGAAACTCGGTACAACCATTACTTTTAAAAGCACTAAACTGTTCAGCCGTTTCTATTCCTTCTACCAACACGCGAAGGTTTAAATCTAGGCCAATTTTAATTATACCCGTCACTAATTTATTGCTGCGTTTATCATCTAAAGCTGCCTGTACAAAGCTGCGATCAATTTTAATTTGTTTAATGGGCATTTTTTGTAAATAGCTTAACGATGAATACCCTGTACCAAAGTCATCAAGTGAAAGCTGAATACCATGCTTAGACAAGAAGTGCATTTTTTCAATCATGCTCGCACAATTATTTAAAGCAATATTTTCAGTAATTTCTAATATAAGCCGAGATGGATTGGAGTCATACCGCTGAACCAGACTAATCACAGTGTGCTCAAAGTTAGATTGCATAAAATGATCAGCACTAATATTGATTGAAAGCGTAAGATCTTTGGTCTCTTCTTTTTTACTCCAGTCTTGTAAAACTTGGCAGGCTTCGGCCAATACCCACTCTCCGATCTCTGGCATTAACCCAAAAGTTGCTGCTGCCGGAATAAACTCTTTTGTTGGAATATACCCTAAAACCGGATGATGCCATCTTAACAAGGCTTCCGCACCAATCAGCTTTTCTGACGAATTAACTTGGGGCTGATAAAAAAGCTCAAATTGTTGCTTAGTGAGTGCCAAACGTAGATTGTGCTCCATACTGCTTTCTATTTGTATTTCTAATTGCATGGTATAAATTGAAATACAAATCATAAGAGTAGCGACAAAAGTGGCTATCCACCCACCATGATCACGAATATCTTCTGATAAAGGTATGGCACTATCGAGAGTAAAAGAGCTGCCACTAAAAAATATAAAGCAGCCAATCGACAGTAAAATTAAAACAATTTGTAAGAAGCTTGGCTCTCTACGGTAATTCAAATACCCCAATATCGCTCCGGCAGGTAAAAACAAATGGGCCACTCGAGGGCGATCAGGCGTAGCGACATCGAAAAATAAGCAAAAGACAACTGGAAAAACCAGTAGAACCGCTTGTGATAAAAGTATCCCTGCCGAAATACGGTTTATATAAATAAGAAAAAAGCTAAATATGGAAATTAGTGTGAAACAGATATCCATATAAACAATCACCCACATTTGGGCAAATGCAAAATATATAGTCCAAAACAAGCAAAAAATAATACAAATAAAGATATTTGCTTTGGCTGCGATTGTAAGCTGCTGGTCCTTTAGGGAGCGGTAATTTTTCTTGTGTTTTTTAAAGTAAGACGAAGTTATCATAAATAAACCAACCGTAAATATTTCTTTAAAGGACCCCAGCCAGCTTGGTCATTGATACTCCATTTCAATATTTACCAATAAAACGTAATCATTTCTCCCATTGTGATTTGTACTTATTATTTTGAGATCAAGTTTTAACCACCTTAATGGTATAGCCCGATTAGGTCACTTGAACGATACTGCTTTTTAAACACTCTATAATTTTAAAGTATCATGACTTAACGATACATGCCTATGACTCTCAGGTACAGCCTTTAAGTGCAGAAAAATTAGTGAATTACAATTTTTGCGTTAAATATTTTTATTATTTAGATTCATCAATAGGACCATTTAAAATAATGCACATGTGTGCTTAATTATGCTGCTAATGACCAAGTTGTGAGCTTTGTTGTTCTGAGGTTGGAGCTAAAAGCTAAAGAACCCATGAGATACCCATCTCATATTTTTTGATCGGGCTATCTCATGTTTACCAGAAATATTTATTTTTTAATAATATAGTAGTCTCAGCTTATACCTTATTGCGTTTATAAGAGAAATAAGAGCAACCTGCACACGATGCCATAATAATTGTTATGCCTAGAACCTGAAAACTATTTAATCGTTCATCTAAAATCAGCCAACCAGCCAAAGCGCTGACTGCGGGTGACGCACTTAGTAAAATCCCAAAAACTCGAGGATGCAGTTTTTTCATGGCAATCATATCTAATATAAATGGAATAGCACTTGCTAGCATCGCCATAAGTAAACATGTAAAAAGAATCTTATAACTATCAAAAATATGGATAATGTGAGATACACCTAAAGGTGTTGCAAATAAAGCCGCTATAAACATTCCAGTCGCAACAGAGCTGCCACCACCTTGTGCAACTTTTGAGCCATAAATCACATACAGTCCCCAACCCACTGCAGCTAATAAAGCATACGTCATGCCAATAAAACTAAAGTTATTATTGGCATTGTCCATAGGTAGAAGAAGCAAACCAATAATAGATAATCCACCCCAAAAATAATCTAATTTATTTTTAGACATTAAAATAGCAACCGTAAGTGGTCCTAACACTTCGATGGAAATCGCAATCCCAACAGACATGTAAGAAAAAGCTTTATAAACCAATGTATTCATTAAAGTGAGGATTGATCCATAAATAATTAGATTTTTCCAATTGGTCTGTTTATTCCACTGTCGCCATGGTTTAAAGACTATCCATAAGAAACAGGCCGATAAGGCAAGTCGAGCTAAGGTGACTCCTTCAGCAGTAAGAATCGGAAAAAGGACTTTTGCTATTGCTGCGCCGATCTGTACAGAAACTAAAGATAAAAATGCGGCTGCAAATGCCATGCCTTGCTTGGAGTTTGTCTCAATCATCATATTTACCGCTCTGGGAATGATTGAAATTTTAATTCTCTATAATCAATATATTTCTTCTATTTTTCACGGTAAAACGATTAAATAACTCTATATTTAACATTTAATGAGAGATTTACTCATGTCAGAGATTTCTTTAGATAATTTTGATTATGCGATCTTAAGAATACTGCAAAAAGACAATAAAACTTCCCATCGAGAAATTTCTGAAAAAATCGGTCTATCCGCTGCATCTGTACAAAGGCGTATAACTCGGATGGAAGAAAAGGAAATTATTTTAAAAAATTGCGCTATCTTAAATCCTCTCAAATTTGGTGAAAAAATTACTTCCATTATTGAGGTCCGCCTTAGCGAAGACCGTTCAGTAGTTATGGACAGAGCGAAGCTATACTTTGCTTCTGTTGAAGAAATTCAACAGTGCTACTTCGTAAATGGAGGAGTCTCATTTATAATTATCATGCTGAGCAATAACTTATCTCATTTTGAAAGTTTAGTTAGAAAACATTTCGCTGATAATGAAGACGTAAAAACTTATAGAACACTCATTGTTTTAGATCGCGTAAAAGTAAACTTTGAGTTGAATATTTAAATTTTCAATCCTTGGCCTAAAAGGCCCAATCGCTCTATTTTTATGTCTTGCTACATTCAACCTCTATTTCAATGCTTGATCACTTTTTTTCGATAACTCAAATTTGTTACCATTGCACCACTGGAATGGTCTGAAGTCACTTTATACTAGGGATGCTGATTCTAAAGTTCATCCAGTTGTTGTACTTTTCTTGAATTACATTCATTTTTAAAGACTTGAAATTGGTTAATAAACCAAAAGTAGATTTTTCGTTTTTTTAAGGGTTTATTACGCATGAATAGCGCTGAAATCATGGCTGATCTCTCCAACCACACTCCAATGATGCAGCAATATCTCAAAGTCAAAAAAGACTATCAACATGCGTTGCTGTTTTATCGTATGGGCGACTTTTATGAATTGTTCTTTGAAGACGCGCATTTAGCAGCCAAACTTTTAGGTATTACCTTAACCCATCGGGGTAAAGCAAATGGCAACCCGATTCCAATGGCAGGTGTTCCCTACCATTCAGCCGAAGGTTATTTGGCGCGTTTAGTAAAAGCCGGCCGAACTGTAGCTATTTGTGAGCAAGTCGGCGAAGTTACTGGCAAAGGCCCGGTTGAACGCAAAGTTGTTCGTATTCTTACACCGGGTACTTTAACCGACGACGCACTACTTACAAGTTATCAGTCGTCTAACCTTGTTGCGCTATGTATCCATCAAAACCAGATCGGTTTTGCTTTACTCGACTTAAGTGCGGGTATTTTTAAAGTTCAACAACAAGACTACAAACCGGAACAACTTCCAATTGAACTGGCTCGCCTCATGCCAAGTGAAATTTTGATTGATGAAGATCTGGTTGACCCGAATATTATCGAACAAATTAAAAAGCATTTAGATTGCCCTGTAACCAAGCGCCCAAATGTCGATTTTAATTTAAACAATGCGCAAAAAACCTTATGTGACCAGTTCTCTGTATCAACACTCTCTGGTTTCGGACTAGACCCGTTACCTTTGGCTAAAGCCGCCGCGGCAGCACTTATTCACTATGCCAAAGAAACTCAAAAAACGGCGTTACCTCATATCCGTTCAATTCTTTTAGAACAAAGTACTGATTTTATTGCGCTCGACCCAATCACGCGCCGTAACTTGGAAATTATTGAACCTTTGTTTGAGCACGGAACTTCTTTATTTCAACTTGTGAATGATTGCCAAACTGCAATGGGTGGACGTTTACTTAGCCGAATACTCATGCAGCCTGTCCGTGATACAGCATTACTTGACGCACGTTTAGATGCGATTGAGCAATTGATTCAAGGCTACCATGAAAGCCCAGTTCGTATGGTGCTTAAAGAAATTGGTGATATTGAACGTGTTCTTAGTCGTGTGGCGCTGGGTAGTGCGCGACCACGTGATTTAGTGCAACTTCGTCATGCTTGCGCGCAAATTCCATTTTTACGGAATGCTTTAGCACCTGTTGTACAAGCAAAGAAATCTAAGTTATTAGGACAGCTCGATCAGGAATTGGGTGACTTTAAAGCGCTTCATCAACATTTAATGGCTGCGATTGTTGAAAATCCGCCTGTATTACTTCGTGATGGCAATGTAATTGCAGAAGGTTATGATGCTGAACTTGATGAATTACGCCAAATTCGTGATCATGCAGGTCAATTCCTCATTGATTTAGAAATAAAAGAGCGTGAACGTACTGGTATTAGCACTTTAAAAATCGGTTATAACCGTGTGAGTGGTTACTACATTGAGCTGACTCGCGCTCAAGCCGAACAAGCCCCTGCCGATTATATTCGCCGTCAAACCTTAAAGAATGCTGAGCGCTACATTACGCCTGAACTAAAAAGTTTTGAAGATAAAGTTTTATCCAGTGAGTCGCGTGCATTAGCTCGTGAAAAAGCATTATTTGAAGCTTTACTTGAAAACCTTCGTGAAAATATTGCTCACCTACAAATGATGAGTTCAGCAATCGCACAAATTGATGTAATTGCAAACTTTGCTCATCAAGCGCGTTTAAACAACTGGGCACGCCCTGAATTTACACCAGAAACAGGTATTAAGATTCAAGGTGGCCGTCATCCTGTAGTTGAAGCGTTAAGTAAAGCGCCATTTACACCAAATGATACTTTCCTTGATGTGCAGCACCGTATGGCAATTATTACCGGTCCAAACATGGGCGGTAAGTCTACCTTTATGCGCCAAACAGCATTAATTAGTTTGCTTGCTTACTGCGGTAGTTACGTTCCGGCACGAGCTGCCAAACTTGGCCCAATCGACCGTATTTTTACCCGTATTGGTTCAGCCGACGACTTATCGACAGGCAAATCGACCTTTATGGTTGAGATGACTGAAACTTCACAAATCTTGCACCATGCGACGAATCAATCGCTTGTGTTAATGGATGAAGTTGGTCGCGGAACCAGTACCTACGATGGTCTTTCTTTAGCGTGGGCTTGTGTGGTTGATTTAACCAAACGCGTTAAATGTCTTTGCTTGTTTGCAACTCACTATTTCGAATTAACAGAGTTGGGTAGCGAACCTGGTATTGATAACTACCATGTCACTGCTCAAGAGTTAAACGGCAATCTCATTTTATTGCATAAAGTCCAACAAGGACCAGCGAGCCAAAGTCATGGTTTACAAGTTGCAAAATTAGCCGGTATTCCAGCTAATGTGATTAAAGAAGCTCAAAAGCGTTTACGTATTTTAGAGAAGCAACAACAGCAGCATTTACAAACTAGTGTTCAAAGTGATTTGTTTGCAACTCTAGATTCAGAAGTTACCCCAAGCACTCAAGTCATAGAGAAAGTGATAGAAGTTGAAGTCTCTTCACCTGCCCTCGATTTACTTAAGCAAATCGAAGTAGACAACCTGACTCCTCGTCAGGCACTTGAACAGCTTTATGAGCTAAAAGCAGCGCTTAATTCATAATCAATCATTGAGCAAACATGTGTATAGGCATGTTTGCTCTTACTTTAAGGAGAATAAAATTTCTATTTTCTTAAGGCCACTACAATACACAGAGATCGATTTAATTTGGCAACAGATTAATCGTCGTGAACTGATTACCCAACTCTACTTACAAAAGCAAGAACACTTAGAATTAACAGATTGTTTTTATGATGTTAAACATTGGGATGCTTATCATTTAGAAAATGATCCGCCCAAATTAAAAGAACTTTATGAACAAGGGGCTTTATTTATCGGTGCTTTTGATGCGTCTGAACAGTTGGCTGGCATTAGTGTAGTCTCGAATCAGACTATTACTGATTATCCCGATGCAAAATTACTGCAATATTTTTATGTCGATGCCGATCAACAAGGCAAAGGTATTGGTGCAAAGCTGATGCAAGCGGCAAAAGAATCGGCCAAGCAATTGGAAGCCAATCAACTTTATATTTCAGCCACTCCAAGTAAGCGTACAGTAGATTTCTATATAAAGCATGGCGCGGTCGTATTAAAGCACCCAGATCGTCAATTATGGGAACTTGAACCAGAAGACATCCATTTACTTTGTACACTTTAAGCTCATTACTTAAAGATTTTTTGTTTATCGATTCAACATAGAGGCAAAATTTAAAAGTAAATGTTGTAGTTGAGGTGTCTGCCTAAACAGATACCTTGACCCAAATGACATTAAAACTCATGACAAAAAAATTATTTAAACTATTGTTTTATAAAACTTATTATTATCCTAATTTTATAATTTAGCTCTTATTTAAGCTGAAACATTCTTTTGAATATCAATGTATTAACTTATCTTCATATGTATAAATAAACAATATCAATAAAAGCAATTGTTTGTTTACCCCTTTTTTGCCTAAAATAAGCTATTCGAAATGAAACCATATTTTTTAGGTAGCTGTCGCCATGACCTTTGTTGTCACTGAAAATTGTATTAAATGTAAATACCAAGATTGCGTAGAAGTTTGTCCTGTAGACTGTTTTTACGAAGGTCCGAATTTCCTAGTGATTAATCCGGATGAATGTATTGACTGTGCATTGTGTGAACCAGAATGCCCTGCAAATGCAATTTTCTCTGAAGATGAGCTACCAGAAGGTCAAGAAGTATTTATTGAATTAAATGCTGAACTTTCTCAAAAGTGGCCTAACATTACTCAAATTGGTGAACAACCTGCTGACCGCGAAGAATGGAACGGCAAACCAGATAAGTTACAGTATCTAGAAAAATAATTTCAAAAAGATCAGCAACCGCTGATCTTTTTTATACCCTATTCAAACATTTCATTGCAAATTCCTCGTAATTTGTGCACTGTTTTGCATTAAAATAGGCGCAATATTTATAAGCTTTTGATTTTTCTTATGCGGAAGTTTTTGCAGAGCATGCTGCCCCTATGCATAATCCCTGCGATTATGGTGGGTTGCGCCAGCTCTCCTCAACACACAACAACAGGCAAAACCTCTCCAAGCGGTAAGCGCATCTTTATTCCTCAAGAGCGCGTTATTATCGAACGTCCAATTCCACCTAAAGTTGAACCTGCTTCCTATCGCGCTTGGTTAAATACAGGCGATCATTATGAACGTGTACGCGAATATGAAAAATTTCTGGCGCGTCATGATGTAGCAGGTATCGTACCAAGTTTTGAATTATTAAGATCCGCTCGTGATTGGCAGAAGTGTGGCCGTTCAGAATATGCGGTACCTAACCGTGAACTTTGGAATAATTCTTTATCGACCTTACGTGTCTTTAAATATCTTATTGCCGCAAAAGTTTTAACCGACTTTGAGGTAACTTCAGTTTACCGAGACTTACCTTTAAATGAATGTGCAGGCGGCGCAAGTTCTTCTAAGCATTTATTTAACTCTGCCATCGATTTCCGTATTGGGCCAGAAGTTCCACAGCCACAAGACTATGCGTTTATTGAAAATACGAAGTTTAAATTGTGTCAGTTCTGGGCTCAGCACGGCCAAAGTTTAAATTTAGGTATTGGATTATATAGTTCAGGACAAATCCATATTGATACTCAAGGCTATCGTACTTGGGGACCTGACCTAACCCGCAATACGTCAATGTGTAATTTCTAAAATATAAATCCCCTTATGCGCTTCAGTTTAAGGGGATTTGCTCATTCTATAATCAACCAAAATTTCTTGAATCGAAGATTTTTGCACTCTAGTCATAAACGTTTAAAATACGCCTATCAACATACAGGTAAATTTGACTATGCAGCAGATGTGGACAGACATTGACGAATATATCGATTCACATTTAATTCCCGAAGATCCTCGACTCGACTTTGCATTAAAAAATACCGACGAACACGGCTTTTCAAATCATCTTGCAGTTGCTCCAAATCAAGGAATGTTCTTGCAAATGCTCATTCAGATGAATAAATGCAAGCGTGTTTTAGAAATTGGGACCTTTGCTGCCTACAGTACAATCTGGTTAGGACGTGCACTGCCTGAAGATGGCTATTTGCTTACCATTGAAGGTCGTGATACTCATGCAGAAATGGCTCAAAAGAATATCGATCATGCCAACCTGCCTGTAAAAGTTGACCTTAAATTAGGCCGTGCTGCCGATGTACTTTCTGCAATTGATCCTCAGTCGATTGAGCCTTTTGATTTTATCTTTATCGATGCCGATAAACAGGGCTATCCGGAATATTTAGAACTCAGTCTCAAATTTTCAAAATCGGGCACTATTATTGTGCTAGATAATGTCATTCGTGCTGGTGATATTTTGAATCCTGAAAACAAAAAACCAAGTATTGAAGGCATTCGTGAAACTTTTAAAGCCCTAGAAAATCATCCGCAAATTTTGTCTTGCACAGCTTTACAAACGGTTGGCTCAAAAGGTCATGATGGTTTTGCAATTGCAATTGTGAAATAATGGTTAAAAAATCATCTTTTTCATTTTATTATTTATAATCAATAAATTACTTTTATTACCCCTGCTTTTCCATATAGTTATCCACAAGATTTGCGGATAACTATATGCAAATCTCATCATTTAGCCACAAGTAATGGTACAGTCGCGTTACGGAAAATCGTGGTTGCAATACTTCCCAAGAAGAACTGATGTATTTTGCTATGGCTAAATGCGCCGAGCACAATAATTTGAATGCCGTGTTCTTGTTGGTACTCTAGAATATTTTGCGCCACATCGCCGTATCTATAAACGGTCACTACATCTAGTCCCGCTTGTTTCAAGTAATGCTCTGGTTCATTCAATATTTCAGGATGGTCACCGACATAAACTAAATGGCACTGTAAAGTCCGTAATAAGTCACTTTGCGCAATACGGCGCATCATCTTTTGACATGTCGGAGAGTATTCATAAGCAAAAATAAAACGTGTCGGTACTTTGAAGTTTTCACCAATGGTCAAAACCGTACAATTTGCACCGCGGATAAAGTTTTCAACATTGCTGCCAATCGGTTTATGTTTTTCGGCAGCTCTTTCGCCTACGCGACCTAAAATCACGATATCGTTTTCGTGTAAGAGATTAAAACTTTGCTCTAGAAAATCCCCTTTTTCCTGAATTTTTGAGCAAGTAATTCCGTGTTTTTCTTTAATTAAGTCAGAGATATGTCTGAGTAAATTATTGCTGTAATCTAAAGCGAGTTCACTTTGTTTTTGCTCTAATTCAGCTAACTCTTTAAGCAACATTGCATTGCTTTCAAAGCCGATTACGCCACTAATTTCACCAAGGTGATAACTTGCCGGGTAGTAATCTAGAATTTGTAATAATACAAGCTCTCGTCCAGTTGCTTTCGCAACCCAAGCCGCTGCATCTGCAATAGCATTAATACAAGGTGATGAGTCAATACACGCAATAACACGGTTCATTTTTGCCTCTCTTCTTCAGGTCTATTTGCCTTGGAGATTTTTCTATAACTTAGCTTTAACTTAACATAGATAAAAATCCGTATGTTAAGGTTTATGTATTAAAATCCACTTTTTTGTTTAAAGATCAAACATTTTATTACATTCTTGAGACTGCATTATTCTCTTAAACGGATAAATTTTGCTGGGTTTCCTCCCACAATATGGTACGGCTCCACATCTTTTGTCACCATACTATTCATGCCAACTACAGCATGTTTTCCAATTTTAATCCCGTCTTTAATCCCCACATGCGCACCTAACCAAACATCTTTTTCAATTTCGATACCCTGTGAGCGAACCGGCTGTTGGTAAAGTGGACGGTCGAGTTGCATGCCATGATCAAATGCATAGAGATGACAATAAGCAGCAATACGAACTTGATCATGCAGTTTTATGCCTGCTCGACCGCCATCTAAAATACAGTGGTGGTTAATTGCAACCTCATTACCAATCTCAAGCGGTCCATGCAAACTACAATCTGCCGCAATAAAACAATTATCACCAATCTTAATTTTCCGACCTGGCTCGGCAAAAATATGGGCTAACGGTGAAATAAAACAGTTCTCCCCGATCTCGACCGTTTCCATATCCATTAAATAAGCCTGATATTCTTTTTGCCATTCTTCCGCCCAAACACGGTGTTTGGGCTTCAATGTCCAATATAGCCATGGCATATAATTTAAACGGTGTTTATGTTGCTCGCGGTACTTGAGTAAAGAATCAGTCATCAGTCAATTCCTCCTCAACTTTTAATTCTTCGCGACCACGAGTCACATCTCGCAGTTTTAGAGCGAGTGGTTCAATTTGGTGAAGCTGTAGCCTCGCTTCAATATCGACACCTGTTGCAGTATAACTTTCCTGATATTCAATTTGCTGCTGTGTCAGCTCATACTGAAAGATAGCCCATTCATTAAAATGACAAGAAAAATGAATCGTTTTCTTAGCAATCAGTTCAATACGTTCAGCTAACAATAATGATTGTCCGGCACAACCACCATACGCCCGAACAAGGCCACCAGTTCCCAGTTTTATACCGCCATACCAGCGGTTCACCATGACAATAATATTAGTCAGGTCATTTCCTTCAATAGTTGCCAGAATTGGACGTCCCGCTGTACCAGATGGTTCTCCATCATCATTAAAGCGAACGTTATGCCCAATTTTCCATGCCCAACATTGATGTGTGGTCGAGATATCTTTATTTAATTCTAAAAACTCTTTCACTTGCTGTTCATTTTCTACTGGCGCAGCAATCGCCTGAAATCTACTTTTTTTAATTTCTTCTTCAAAAGTAACGGGTGATGCAATCGTAAAAGCCATAAATGAAATAAAGCATAATAAAAATCAAATTATAACGTGAATTTAATAGAAGCAAACCTATAAAAAAGCCCCGAATTTCGGGGCTTTTTTTCTTATCTTTCTCTTAATGCTTCTTTGGCTTTATTAAATGGTTTAAGTAAGTAATCCAGTACAGTCTTCTCACCAGTACGAATATCTACAGTTGCCACCATACCCGGTGTAATACCGAATGCTTTACCTTCTTTATTGTAAAGCTTGTCGGAGTCAGTTCGGATATAAACACGATAATAGAATTGATCCTGTTTCACTTCATCGCGAATGGTATCTGGAGAAATAACCGTAACCTTACCTTTTAAACCACCATAAATTGAGTAGTCATAGGCCGTGATCTTAACCAAAGCTTCTTGACCAGGACGAATGAATGCAATGTCACGTGGCAAAATACGGGCTTCAATTAATAACTGTTCATCAATTGGAACGATGGTCATTAACTTACCATTTTGTGGAATTACACCGCCATGCGTTGTCACTGTAATTTCTTTTACCACACCGCGCACAGGGGCTTTAAATACGGCACGTTGTAAACTGTCGTTACGGCCCATGACCACTTGTTGTTGAGTTTGCGTGTCAGTATTTGCTTTAGATAACTCTTCACGTGCTTTAACGTAGTATTGGTTACGTGCATCGTTCATCTTGTTTTGCAAATCATTTGCTTCACGGCGTAAGCGTAAAACCTCAACCTCACTAGCAGCACCTTTGGCAACCAAAGGCTCTGTCATGGCCAATTCTTGCTGAACCAGTTGTAAAGCCTGTCTTAATCCTGAAAGCGTTTGTTCAAGATCGGCTCTGCGTGATTCATACAAAGCAGTCTCTTCATGAACAAGCTTCGGATCTTGTGCAACTATTTCAGGGAAAACCAATGGTGTACCGTTCACTTCCGCACGTAAACGTGCTGCTGTGGCTTGAGCTGCAATTAATAAAGATCTCGACTCACCCACATTTGAAGCAAAACGGGTTGGGTCAAGCTGAGCAAGAATTTGCCCTTTTTGGACAATATCGCCTTCTTGTACATTTAGCTTAGTTAAAATACCGCCCTCTAAAGACTGGATGACCTGTTCTTTAGATGATGGGATAACTTTACCTGTACCGGTTGAAACTTCTTCAAGCTTAAAAAACCATGCCCAGATAAAGAAAATCACTAAACCAATGCCCACGATCCAGATGACTAAACTGGCACGCGGTAATGGTGGTTCACTATAAGATACATTCATTGAACGGGTAAGTTCTTGTTGTTGTTCGCTCATGAATTGCCCCCTTGGCTCACTTGTTTTTGTTGGGCTGTAGATTGATTAAGTACCTGATCTCGTGGTCCATCCATCACGATTTTGCCTTCATTGACAACAATAATACGGTCCACTAGTTCAAGAACAGCTCGGCGGTGGGTCGCCACAACCAACGTTCGGTGTGCTAACCATCCTTTGAGATGATCAATTAATTGTTTCTCTGCAACATCATCAATGGCTGCTGTCGGCTCATCAAGCAATAAAATATTCGGTTGACGAATCAATAAACGAGCCAATAATAACGCTTGTTTCTGACCACCAGAGAAACCAACGCCTCCTTCTAAAACCAAGTAATCCAAGCCTTCTTTTTTCTCTTGAACAAAAGATAAAGCACCTGTTACTACCAATGCACGAAGAATGTCTTCATCTGTTGCAAGCGGTGCACCTAAAGTCAGGTTTTCACGGATTGTTCCGTAGAATAAATGTGCATTCTGGTTGAGTAGCCCCATATCTCGGCGTACATCTGATGGGTCGATTAAAGAAAGATCGAGTCCATCTAAATGCACAGCTCCCTGAGTTGGAACCTGCATGCCAGATAAAAGCTGAAGCAATGTTGACTTACCAGCACCATTACGACCCAAAATCGCAATTTTTTCTCCGGCACGAATTTTTAAATGGCGGATCGCAAGACTTGGTCTCGGATCTTCTTCTCCATATTGGAACAAGATATTTTTTAATTCATAGTCGCCATTTAAAACAGCTTTGTGTACCAGATGTGAACGGTCGGCCTGATCAATCGGACGCTGCATGAGCTCATCTAAACTTTGCTTAGCAACTTTTGCCTGTTGTAAACGACCTAATACGCCCGTAATCTGGGCAATTGGCCCTAACATACGCGAAGATAAAATTGAACATGCGACTAACGCACCTGTGGTCATTTCACCGTCCATTACCGCAAAACAGCCCACTAACACCACAATGGCATAAGTTAAACCCTGAACCATTTGGGTCCAAGCCATTAAGGTACCCACAATTTTACGCTGTCTCATACCGATGTCGGCTGAGACTTCATTCATATGGTTCCATTGGTTTTGGAATCTTGATTCAGCACGTAAGAGCTTAATGTCTTCAATACCTTGCACCGCTTCTACCAAAATTGCGTTACGAATTGAAGATTCTCTCATGCCTTCTTGTGCCAGTTGAGCCAGCTTCTTCTGTACCAAAATACCTGGCAAGATCATAAGCGGCACAACAAGTAACATTACCCAGAACAGTTTTCCACCAATAATGGCAAAAATTACTAAGAACAGGAAAAAGAACGGAAAATCGGCAATCGCACTAATTGTAGTTGAGGTGACCAGTTCACGAACGCCTTCGAGTTCACGAATCTGGGAAATAAAACTACCTGTAGATTTTGAGCGATCTTTATTTTTAATTCTTAAGGCATGGCCAAATACACGATCCGACACACGTAAATCAGCACGTTTACCAATAATATCGGATAAATATACTCGTGAAACACGTAAGGTAAACTCAAAAAGAGCGGCAATCAGTACACCACCCGCCAAAACCCATAAAGTGGGTATTGACTGGGATGGAACCACACGGTCATACACTTGCATCGAGAAAATAATGGTTGCCAGTGCCAGCACATTGGCAATCAGCGAGGCAAACATAATATCAACGTAGCGTTTCCAGTCTCTTAAAACGATTGACCAGAACCAGTTGGCTTCATAAGGTTTGATATATTCGTCAATACGTGCATCTGGGATAGACGTTTCAGGACGCAAGATATAGACATTTTTAAGTGTAGTTTTTAAAGCGTCTAAAGATAAACTTTGTGAAAGGCCCTGATCTCCACTGAACTGGATACTCACATTTCCTTGGGTATCAGCCTTATCGATTACACCGACTTGACCATCATTAAACTCCACCATGACAGGTAAACGCCATGGGTTGAGTAAATCTAAGGAAAATGGTGCCTTACGAAGATTCAGACCGACTTGACGTGTCATTAACTGCAAGACGTTATCTAAATTCTGATTTTGGTTCCAATCAAGTTGTAAACGAATTCTTTCTTCTGAAGGCTCTATTCGATAATGTTTAGCAATAGTTAAGACCGCCTGTAGCCAAGGCTGGTAATTTATTTTTGTCATCATGGTTGTACTTCGAACCCCTGAATTGAAATATTATTTAAGCCATAGGCTTGGCGGGAACGTCCTGTTGCTTCAATGTACTGAACAATGCTGCTATAAATGTCATAACGTGCTGATTCGAGTTCTGAGTTGGCACTATGAATAGCTTGTTCAGCATTTAATAAATCGACCAATGAACGCGTACCGAGCTTGTATTGCTCTTGATAGAGTTCACGTGTACGAACCGTTGTTGCTTGGCGACTTGCCAAAACCTGCATTTGACGCTGTTTATTTTCAATCTGTTCGCGACTTGTTCTAATTTGGTCCAGAACATCCATATACACCGAATTCACTTTGGCTTTTGCAGCTTCTTCGGCATAACTTGCCATTTTTACTTGTGAAGCGGTAGCACCACCTTGGTAAAACTGACTGGTTGCTTCAAGCATGACTGAACTATATAAACCGTCATCTTTGTCGTTATTCGGGTTTTTACCATTAATCGCCTGACTTACCGAACCTTTCACAGCCAAGGTCGGATATCGGGTTAAACGGGTTTGTTGTTTTTGAGCTTTTGCAACCTCAACACCTGCCTGCGCGGCAATCATTTTTGGAATAGTATTAAACTCAGGTTCACCATAAAGATCGGATTGCTTCACGAGATCATCGGAAATAATCCATCCAGTATGACTAACATCTGCACCTAATAAGGTTCTTAAATGCTGTTGATATTGACGTAATAATGATTGCTGAGCAATCAAAGCAGACTGCGCTGCCTGTAAATATGACTGCGCCTGAATTGGGTCTGCTTGACTCGCGACACCAGCGTTTGCACGCAGGTTAGCAATTTCCTGAATACGTCGAATACCGGCAATTTGCTGCTCAGCAATTTTATTAAGCTGTAGATAACGCTGAATATTCACAATGGTCTGTGCAACATCCAAAGCTAGAGTATCAACGCTAACCAAGACATTGGCTTGTTCAACCTGAACTTTCGCTTCTTCAACATCAACACCTGATTTGACTTTACCGAAGTCATAAAGCATTTGAGTAGCACTTAAGGTTAATAACTGCCGACCTCGTTCTCCACTGCTTAAATCACCAGTCGTAATCCCTCCTGAAAGCTGGGGATAGTAACCGGCTTTAGCAACATCAACTCCTGAATTTTGACCTGCTAAAGTTGCAATAGATTGTGAAATATCGGGGCTACGCTGAATGGCAATTTTTACCGCATCTTGCAATGTCATCGTTCTAGATGGCAAGTTAGAAAAAGATGAAGCTCGATTATCATTAAGTTGAACAGTAGGAAATTCCTGCACAATAGAACGGTCTAGCTTAAAATTACTAAGCTTGTGCATTTTGGCAACTTTAAAGTCATCACTACTTTTAGGGACAAAAAGTTGTGACAAGTTTTCTTTCAGGGTGTGGTATTGCTCACTTGGCTTAGCAGCGTATATCACGACAGGTACATGTAGTGTACTTAAAAGCATAAGCCCTTTCAGGAAAGCCTGCTTTCTACATATCCCTCTTACTCTTCTTTGGTTATATCCAATCATGCTTATCTTGTTGATCTTGTTTGTTATCGTTTAAAAGCTTCTACATTCTACATAGTTTTTCACCTAAAGCAGCATAATTGATGGAATAAATCACACATTATTTTTTCATTAAATGATTGATATATGTATTTGTTTTTATTTATAAAATACTAAAAAATAAAAAAAGAGGCCTTGACCTCTTTTTAACCAAACAGATTAATGTCTTTAATTAAACTGTGAAATCATCACCTAAATAGACTTTACGTACCTGTTCATTGTCTAAAATTTCTTGTGGTGTGCCTTCGGCAATTACCGAGCCTTCACTTACAATATAAGCACGTTCACAGATTGCTAAAGTTTCACGAACATTGTGATCGGTAATGAGGACACCAATACCGCGATCCTTTAAGGTCTGGATAATATCTTTAATATCGCCTACTGAAATTGGGTCAACACCCGCGAACGGCTCATCCAGAAGCATAAATTTTGGATCTGCGGCCAAAGCACGTGCAATTTCTGCACGACGACGTTCACCACCAGATACACTCATTCCCAATGAATCTTTAATATGACTAATTTTAAAGTCATTTAATAACTCAGTAAGGCGCTGCTGACGTTGCTGTTTATTCAAATCTTTACGCGTCTCTAAGATCGACATAATATTTTCAGCAATCGTCAATTTTCTAAAGATAGAAGCTTCTTGAGGTAAATAACCAATACCCTTACGTGCACGTTCATGCATCGCTAGGTCTGACATATCCAAGTCATCAAGATGAATCTCACCTTTATCCATGCGCACTAGTCCAACCACCATATAGAAACTGGTGGTTTTTCCAGCGCCGTTAGGACCAAGCAAACCAACAATCTGTCCACTTTGCATACTAAAAGAGACGTCTTTGACAACCCAACGCTTACTATAGTTTTTTGCTAAGTGTTTAATACACAAAGTTTGCGGTTGTTGAAGAGCTTGCTGCATTAGTCACGCGCTCCTGGGAAACTTTTTGAACTTGAAGGTGGAATAATGATTTGTACACGGTTTGAAGAAGAACCTTGAGCTTCAACATCACCCTTATTCATACTATATTTCAGGGTGTTACCGCGAATACTTGAACCATCTTGGTATAAATATGCACCGCCAGACAAGGTAATAATGCCTGTATCTGCATTATAAACAATCGTTTGTCCTTCACCGCGTGCAATACCTTTATCAGCACTTATTTGTTGCTGAAACTTAGACGGTCTACCTTTAGCAGTGATCGTTTGAATTTCACGTTTAGAGTTTAGCGTAGCCACAATTGAGTCAGCCTGAAGCTTCATGGTGCCCTGCTCAATCACGACATTACCCGTATAAGTCGTCAAACCGGTTTTTTCATTATAAGTTGCTCGGTCTGCCACTAATGAAATTTGTTGATTACGGTCAGACGGCAAAGCAAAAGTCGAAGCAGATGATAAAGCAACGAATGTAATTACCGCAGCTTGTTTTAGGAAAGCTGAAGAACGTTTTAAATTAAGACTTTGGTGCATACTTTCCTCGAATATTAAAAAATTCGTACTGACCATTATTCAAATTGGCTTTTAGTCCTTTACTCACAAACTCGCCTTGTGGAGACTGAACTGTCACTTGATGATTAGTTTCAATATCTCTAGTTTTTGGATAACCAGTTAATTCATCGGTTTGAAACTCAATGGTTCCTTGCGGTGCCAGCTTAGTGGCTACCACATCACCCGATAACACAACCTTTTGATTATCATCATATCCATAAGCTTGTTTAGCAAAGAATGTTGCATCAACTTTACCTAATTTATACATAGTGGCATTGAGTTGATCCAACTTTGACGTTTTTTGTTGCATATCCTGTTCAAGCTGACGAACTTCAGCACGAATATACAAATTGCCTTTGTCATCAGTTTGAGTCAAATGGACGCCCTGCGCCGAATAAGTCATATTCTTCGCCGAACCAATGTCCAGTTTTTTTGCCTTGCCACTATAGTAGTAGTAACCACCACTCACAGCAGCAACCACTACAGCAACAATATATAAAACTCTGGTATCCATGAGCAGGAATAGCCTACCTTTTTAAGTAATCTTGTTATTAATGCGGTACTGCAAGATATTTTTCAAGAAGTTCTTGGTAAATGCCTTTTGCGATCAGCAACATATCACAAACTTCACGCACAGCTCCACGGCCACCCATCGCCTGTGTTACCAAATCCGCACGACGGCGCACTTCTTCATGTCCGTTTGGAACAGTAACACTCATTCCGGCAATGGCAAATGCTGAAAGATCCGGCCAATCATCACCCATGTATAAGCAGTCTGAAGGCAGGATATTAAACTGTGCACACGCTTCACGTAGCGCCGAGCCTTTATCTTCACGGCCTTGGAAAACCAGATCGACACCTAAATCGGACATGCGTTTTTCAACGATATTACTTTTTCGTCCAGTAATAATGATGACTTTCATACCCGCTTGTTGCGCAAGTTTCATACCCAAACCATCACGAATGTCGAATGATTTAATTTCATCGCCCGTGTTGGTTAATGTCACAAAACCATCACTTAAAATACCATCAACATCCAGAACCAATGCCTGCAAATGACGTGCTTGTTCTAACAATGCATACGATGCCATTGATTAATTCACCCCTGCCTGAATAAGGTCATGCATACTAATTACACCAATTACTTTGTTCTGGTCATCGACTACTACAAACTGACTGATTTTCTTCTGGTTAAGTTGTTGTAAAGCTTCTACAGCTCGTGCTTCTTGAGAGATCGTTGACGGTTTCTTTGTCATCACTTCAGACACAGGTAAATTTACATCAAACCCTTGCTGTTTATCGATGAGACGACGTAAATCCCCATCTGTAAAAATACCAAGTAGATGGTCTTGTTCATCAACAATTGTTGTCAAGCCTAAACGCTTATTTGAGATCTCGTAAAGCACTTGATTCATTGGAGTCTCAGGTGAAACTTTCGGTAACTCGTCGCCTGTATGCATTAAATGTTTTACATGTAATAGTAAACGCTTACCCAACGCACCTGCTGGATGCGAACGAGCAAAGTCATCAGCAGTAAAACCACGAGCTTCAAGTAAAGCAACTGCTAAAGCATCGCCTAAAACCAAAGTCGCTGTCGTACTTGAAGTAGGCGCCAAGCCTAAAGGGCATGCTTCGTCAGACTCACCTAGAGTTAAAGCAATATCTGCATTTTGCGGCATTGGGCCTTTATCATCACGACTAATCGTAATAAGAGGTACACCAAGATGCTTAATGAGTGGCATTAACATCATGATTTCATCGCTTTTCCCCGAGTTGGAAATTGCAATAAGTACATCACCACGAACCAGCATTCCTAAATCGCCATGCCCTGCTTCGCCAGGATGCATAAAGAAAGACGGCGTGCCTGTCGAAGCAAATGTCGCTGCCATTTTTCGGCCAATATGCCCAGATTTACCCATACCTGTGATCACAACACGACCTTTGCATTGTAATAATATTTCACAAGCACGATTAAAACGGTCATCAATTTGTGTTGCTAATACATCTATGGCTTGTTGCTCAATACGCAATGTCGCTAATGCACTGCTTTGGAAATCTGTAGGATTAGGCATACGAGTTTGACTCAAAATAATTGATCTGATCTCTGGTTGAGATCGGTGATTTTAATCAAAAGATTTGGGGGCATTCTAGCATAACTCAATCAGTTACACGTTTTTAAATGTATAAGATTTCACAAGCTTATAAAATTCATGCATAAAACTTTGTTAAAAATGATGCATCAGTTATGATGTAACACTATTTTTGTTGAGTGTTTGAAAACCCTTATGCAACCGTTTGTTTTATATAACTCTGAGCAACGAAAAAAAGTTGAATTTGTACCTCGCAAAGAAGGTCACATCGATATGTACGTCTGCGGTATGACCGTTTACGACTACTGTCATATCGGGCATGCTCGAGTTATGGTTGCATTTGACTACATTATCCGTTTTTTGCGTAGTCAAGGCTGGAAAGTCCGCTACATTCGCAACATTACCGATATTGATGACAAAATCATCAAACGTGCGAATGAGAATGGTGAAACAATCCAACAGCTCACCACGCGTTTCATCGACGCCATGAATGAAGATGCAGCGAACTTAGGCTGTTTAGCACCAGATGAAGCACCTAAAGCGACTGAATATATTGACCAGATGCAAAACATGATTGGCAATCTGGTGAATAAAGGCGCTGCTTACCCTGCTTCAAACGGTGATGTTTATTTTGAAGTCACCAAATTTGAAAAATATGGTCGTCTCTCTGGCCGTAAGCTTGATGACATGCAAGCTGGTGCAAGTGAGCGTGTTGATGTAGAAGTTGAAAAGAAACATCCTTTTGACTTTGTACTTTGGAAACATGCAAAAGAAAATGAACCGTCTTGGGCATCTCCTTGGGGTAATGGCCGCCCGGGTTGGCACATTGAATGTTCTGCAATGTCGACTTGCTGCCTAGGCAATCACTTTGACATTCATGGTGGCGGTTCAGATTTAATGTTCCCGCACCATGAAAATGAAATTGCGCAAAGTGAAGCTTCGACTGGTGAGCAATATGTAAACTACTGGATGCATGTTGGCTTTATTAACGTTGATGGTGAAAAGATGTCTAAGTCTTTAGGCAACTTCTTTACGATTCGTGACGTAATGGAGAAATTCCACCCTGAAGTAATCCGCTACTTTATTGTGTCTTCACACTATCGTAGCCCTGTGAACTTCTCTGATGTAGCACTTAAAGAGGCAAAAACATCTTTAACTCGTTTCTATCATTCATTTAAAGCTTATCAACAAGTGTATGGTCAAACGACAACTGAAACGCTTGATCAAAGCTTTGTTGAACGCTTTAACAATGCAATGTGTGACGATTTCAATACTGCCGAAGCAATGGCTGTATTGTTTGAACTGAACAAAGAGTTAAACCGTGCTGTAAAAGAAGAGCAAGCTGACCAAGCGACTGTGCTTTATTCGACATTACGTCACCTCACTAACATTTTAGGTTTGGTACAACACAATGTAGACGATTTCTTAAAATCAGATATTGGACAAGATGCGCTTGCTTTGTCTGATGCGGAAATTGAAGATTTCATTCAACAACGTGTTGATGCGAAAAAAGCAAAAGACTTTGCTAAAGCAGATAGCATTCGTCAGTCTTTACTTGAGCAAGGCGTAGTTCTTGAAGACACTCGCCAAGGTACAGTTTGGCGTCGTGCTGATTAAACGTTCAATTAGATCACAAGAGTGTTGACACTTTAATGAAACACTCTATAATGTGCTCACATTGCGGGAATAGCTCAGTTGGTAGAGCATAACCTTGCCAAGGTTGGGGTCGCGAGTTCGAGTCTCGTTTCCCGCTCCAAAATTCAAAAACCACTTAATTCGAAAGAATTAGGTGGTTTTTTATTAGCTATTGGTTGGCTTTGACTACTCAAAATAGTCAAAATTCGCATTAAAAAACGCTTTATATTTCCGTTGCGACACCAAAAAAAGTGGATGTCTTTTAGACATTCGCGAATTTTGGGGTCGCGGCGACACCATGAAATTTGGAGTGTTATTATGCAAAAACCGATTAAGTGCGGGGACGCGTGGCGCATCACTGTTCGTTATCTAGGCAAACGTTATACGGCTACTCGAGATACAGCGAATGAGTGTGAACAATGGGCCGCTAAAAAATTATTAGAATTACAATCTGAACAGGCTAATCCTGAGTCTGAAAAAATCCATATCTCCTTCTATGCCCTTTTTGAACAGTACTATCAAGAAGAAGGCAGAAAAATGAAGAGTGCCCGCTTAATTGTTCAAATACTTAAATGCCTAAAGAAAAAAGAATAATGAAAATATAATTAATATTTTATGATTAAACCCATCATTAAGTTTTTATTGATATTGAAATTAAAAATTAGCTTAAAAGTATATTATCGCAAAGTCTCCCCATTGAGGAGACTTTCTAAATATTAAATGACTTAAGGATGAATTTTTTTCAATCCATCTTCTACAGCAAATTTAGCTTCCTCCCACTGTAAACGTGAACTGCCTTTAACTTGCTCCCATTTAGTTTTCAATTTAGATTCAACCTCGGAAAAATTAATTTCTGCATTATTATCTACACGATTTTCATAACCTAAACGATAAGCCGCCCGATAATCACGATCATATTCTAGATTCTTGTTTTCAGTATAATATGGCATTTTTTTATAGTTTTCTCGCCAATAATTATCTTCTTCTTGCCAGTCATTACTATCATCTTTTTGATTATTTGTTTGAGCTATATCACTACCTGCTATTGCCCCTACCACACCACCAATAATCCCCCCAACAACAGCACCTGGAGGGCCGCCAACAACACCAAATGCAGCACCTACCGCCGCTCCTCCCAAAGTTCCTGCACCTGTAGCAACCAAATTCTCTCCCCCTTCATTCATATCGGGTACATGATTGTTATTAGTCGGTGGAGAGTTTAAATCTGGACGAGCATTATCAATTGTGGATGAAATGTCTTGTAATGGTTTGCTATTTGATACATTACCATTAGAAGATGGCTCTTTTTGAGTCGTATGATTACCAACTGAATTTGATTGTTTTGTATTTACCATTTTCTTACTCCCTATATTTTAAAATCTAGTGTCTTTCAAAAGAGCTAGAATATTAAAAGAACTTTTGAAGTATGCTTGACAATTATTATTATAATTCACCTTTAGGTTAGTTATGTTTCATAAATACCCCTATTAAGTAAGGAGATGTTATTCATTAAAGAAATTATTTCTCATCAATAAAAATTCTTATTCAAATAGACATCACAATTATATCATCCTTTACCCCATAATCATTATATTTCGCTAGATTAAACATTACCCATAACATTCTAGTTTTACACTGTCCTGCAGGAAATTATGATTTTATGTATATGCAATTTAAAAAAGCCTAGTTAATTAATACTAGGCTTTTTAAATGTATTTTTAAAAGAAAATAATTATATTATTTCATATTTTTAAATATATCTTCAGCTGCTTTTAGGTGTTTCGCAACAGCATCACGTGTTTGTACGAGCATATTTTTTAATTCAGAACTTTTCGTGTTTGGTATTAACTGCTTATCAATTATCGTCAAAACTTTACGGTGAACTTTAACTTGACTCATCATATAATTTTTATCAGTATCTGATGTTATTTGATTAAGCTTACTAACAATTTTATCACTATCATTTTGCAATGATTTACTAAGATTACTGGTTTGTGAAATCAACTGTAACCGACTTGCCAACGCTTGTGCATTTTTTTCATTGGCTGAATGTTCTTTAATCATCATTTCAGCATATTTCTTAGCTTCATCCATTTTTAGTTTTGGCAATGCAGTTTTTGCCTGCTTAATTTCACTATTATTAGCTGTACTTAATATCTTGAAAATTTGACTATCAGTCAAATTTTCATGGTTTTCATTTAATATTTTAGAGTGATTCTTCCCATCATTTATAGTTTGTTGATTCGCTGCCATAATCTCAAATGCACTGAAGCTTAAAACACCACTAATTGCGATACAGCTAATAATTTTCTTCGTTAAAATAGCTTTCATACCAATATCCTTTAACTTAATTCATGAGTATTTCTACTTATAGATGATATAAATTTAATAATGAATCATGCCTCTGTATCCAATCTTATTAATGTAAATATAAAATATATATAATTTTAAAAAACATTAAGTTAAAAAAATTTTTATTTTTTATTTTTACGAAAATAACAATAAAGCTCGTTATATTAACTTATAGATACTAAAGCTAAAATTAAATATATTTAAAGAAAATTTAAACCAATTTAACTTATTCACCCATCTATAAAAAAGCGTTCTCCTAAAGACTTTAATTCACACACTGCACACAAACAGTGACATGCACTTTTGTAGATATCGTACGAGCTGTGCAACCTGAAAGTAAAATACACAGCGAAATCAGAACCTTCATAGTGAAACGCGGTTAGCGATCCAACCATAAAAGAATTGCTATTGGGTAGGATTTCGTTCACAGATTTCAATGTAACGTTGGCCTTGCATGATATTAAGAACTCGAACTAATACCTTCTCTCCTTCTTTACCGCGCTTAGCCAGTGTTAGTGAAGAGATAAGTAAGAAATAAAGTTCTATCTTCCAACCTAAGCTAGCCATTTCCCCCTAACACTCACATATTTTTAGCCAATTCTTTTGCCAAACATTGTTCATGCCAAGTGGTTTGGAAATTCTCGACAGCTTTTGACTTAATGAGAGGGTCTTCAAATAGCTTTGAAGAATATGCAGATTTGATCAGCTCTTGATAAAGTTGTTTGGCTTGTTGCTCTTCAAGATGATTGGCGATGTCATGTAACTCTTTAGCTGGCACTTCATGTTGTCTAGCATCCATCACGCCACTCGCTGCTTTTTTCACAGTTTCACAGTAATGAAGCTCCATCGCTTCCGATGCTGCATAACATTGAATTGAAATTGCGCTTATAAAGAGGAATATAAATCTCATAATCTCACCTTAATTTGACGCGCAAGGTTAGCAATTAATCTCCCAAAATTTAAGTTAAAAAAGGTTAATTTTTCTATTCTCTTATTTTATTTCACCTTTTGCACTTGAGTATCAGAGGCTTTTAGCACTTTTCCATCTGCCGCGACTGGCACCATAAATGGAATTTGTTGACCTGTATTTTTATCAATTAACAGAGAATGGCGCTCGCCACTTTCGAATAAGTTGTGTTCTCCCCATTGACGTAGAGCAACAATCACAGGAAATAAACTCTCCCCTTTAGTGGTCAACACATATTCCTGATAAGCCGTACCATCTGAAGCATCTTGCATTTCGAGAACACCTGCTTCCACCAACTTTTTTAGCCGGTCAGAAAGAATATTTCGTGCAACGCCTAAGCTCCGCTGGAAATCTCCAAAACGGCGCATTCCGTCAAATGCATCGCGCACAATAAGCAGTGACCAGCGATCTCCTATGAGATTGACGCAGCGTGCAACAGGACAAGGTTCTTCTTTCATCAATATAGAGTTAGCCATTGAGTTTCCTTACCAATAATCAGTAATAAGATATCTAGTTGCATTTTAAAACCAGTTGATCTAACATTCAACTAGTTGCATTTTAAAACTAGATTGGATAGATTTAGAATAATGAAAGCCTCCCTTGTATCTTCAACGTCTTCAGTAGATAACAATAAAACGCATTCGAACCTACCTCGTAGCGTAGTTTTGCTATTTGCTATAGCAAGTGGTGCAAGCGTAGCAAATGTCTATTATGCACAGCCTTTGCTCGTCATCTTGGCGAGTGACTTTAATGTTAGTCATGCCGCCATTGGTGGTGTGGTTACAGCCACTCAAATAGGTTGTGCACTTGCCCTCGTGTTTTTAGTGCCATTGGGTGATTTTATAAATCGGCGTCGGTTAATGGCTATACAGTTACTGGCTTTAATATCTGCATTGCTAATGGTTGCCTTTGCCCACTCTACAATTGTTCTTTTGACAGGAATGCTTGCGGTGGGTCTACTCGGCACAGCTATGACACAAGGACTTATTGCCTATGCTGCAAGTGCTGCGGCCCCACATGAGCAAGGGCATGTGGTCGGTACTGCACAGAGCGGTGTGTTCATTGGGTTACTGCTTGCCCGTGTATTTTCAGGAGGAATAAGTGATATAGCGGGTTGGCGCGGCGTGTACTTTTGCGCAGCTATCATTATGCTCATGATTGCCTTACCACTTTGGAGACGACTCCCTCATTTAAATGTTCAGCCTGTTACCATGCGCTACCCGCAACTTCTAGCTTCTATGTTAAAGCTACTGCGCCAAGAAAAAGTCCTACAAATACGCGGTGTATTAGCCTTATTCATGTTCGCGGCATTTAATATTTTCTGGAGCGCATTGGTACTACCGTTAAGTGCACCACCCTATAACTTTTCGCATACTGTAATTGGGTCTTTTGGACTGTTCGGTGTAATCGGTGCTCTAGCCGCCACTCGTGCTGGCCAATGGGCCGACCGCGGATATGCTCAGCGCACAAGCTTGGCAGCACTGTTGATATTACTGCTCGCATGGTGGCCGCTTTCACTCATGACCTACTCGCTTTGGGCGCTGATGATTGGCATAGTATTGCTCGACTTAGGTGGACAAGCCCTGCATGTGACCAACCAAAGTATGATTTTTCGTACTCGCCCAGAAGCACATAGTCGTCTTGTTGGTCTATACATGCTCTTTTATGCAATAGGTAGTGGACTGGGTGCAATCAGCACAACAGCGACTTATGCTTATGCAGGATGGCTCGGCGTATGTAGTCTAGGCGCATGTGTGAGTTTATTGGCATTATTATTTTGGTGGAGAACGATGAAGCTATAACCCAAGTATTTTAAAAGTTCGTTCATCTAATTCTCTCAATTCATCCAAAGTATAGAGCCGCCCCTTTGGATCAAAAAATTTATCAAAATCAAATTGCCCTTCTTTATATAACTTATAACGTTTAGGGCCTAACCATTCTTTTTGGAAAAAATTATCGGTCAGATTAAAAAATTCTTTGAAGGAAATATTTGCGTCTATTTGACCCATTAACTGAGTCCGCTCATCTTTAGGAATATCTCGTACTTTTCTTTCATCCATAACGAAAGATCTGTTCCCAATAAGCCTTCCATCCTTACTTACGGGAACCAGAATACTTCGGCAATTTGGATGCAAAGGTGGCACTCTTTTCGCCGAGTCATTCAGTTTCCAAATAGAACCATCAACGGCTGCACAGATTTTAGAAGTCCTGCCATCTAAAACACTCACGAACCTTACATATTCAAAATTAAAATTTTTGAAGTTATATAAATAGACCTGATTTGATATATGGCTACGTAGCGTTCTAATAATTCTTTCAATATCGATTTTGGTACTGTTGAGCAATCCATCTTCGTACTTAAGGCGTTTTGTACCCGTAATACGTTTGATGATTTGCTGAGGCGTCATTCCGGTATTCATACCATCCCGAATAGCATATTCTATGCGTTGAAGGGCATTTTCACCAATTTGAGCTAAGGATTCATCAACCAAGGCACCGCCAGCCAAAGGCACTCGTTTTATTGACTGATAAAGCTGCTCTCCCTCTAAATCTTTAATAACCTTACCAAATAGTTTGGCCATATAGTTTGACTCATATATAGCCAAAGCAATTGCCGAGTGAGTAAAAATTTCCGGTAAAACAGTGCTAATTGAATTAAACCAGTTCGAAATAACAAGTTGAATGTTTTTTAGATGCTGAGTTGTATACTCACCACCAGCAAGAGCAAACCTCTCAGTTTCATTCAGCTCTTTCATTAAATTGCTTAACCGATCAAGCATATCCATCGTTTCACTATTAAAAAACTTATAAAGTTCATTTACCGATCGTGATGATGCTCGGTAGAGATAAGCTTGATGCTGGGTGAAAACATCAAAAAGTGATTTTTCAGTAATATTCTTCATGTAAGTTACCTCTACAAAGGTGCACTTTATTTTTCTTTTTATATCGCTGTTCTATAAAATTTATTAATAGTTTTGAGTAGTTAAAAAGTTTATAAAGCTAATTAAAATAGTACTTTTGTTTTACGAACTTTTTTTGCACACTAATATTTCTAATAAAATTAGTGAGCCATAAAATAAATTCATCTCTATACTCAAAACGAGGAAGTAGACTTAAGTCAACTTTTATCTCTCTTTCAGAAAGGGGCTTAGTTAAACATTCTTCAAAATCAATTTTGGTATATTTTAACTTTAAATCATTTTGTTCGGCTTCTTTTCTAATTTCTGCCATCACTCTATTGAGATTGGTTACAGGGTTATCCGTAATCTGGTACTTTTCATACATATTTTCGTATACATTTTCGGCAATATCTAAATATTTAATGAGTTCAGCATTCTCATTCATCTCTTCATCATCCTATTTTTTTGGAAATTATGTACCAGTAAATGTTTCTATACGTAATTTAAGATTATTTTTATGTGAAAAATATTTTAATAAAAATAACAATATAATCTCCAACTTATTATTTTTTATGTCATTATTAATTCTTTATAAAACATTTCCATATTTACTGACATTTTTGATAAGTTTTATATGCTGATCATTTAAGCTTGTTAAATAAAAAAAACCGCCCCAGAAGGCGGTAGCTGAATATTATCAGCCAGATATAGAAGTAAGGTGGACAAATACTTCTATATTTAAGAGGATATTTTATTATTTTTAATGAAATCCTCAGATTTAAAGTAGTTAATAATCATCTCAGCATTTTCTTCTTTGCTTGGTTCAGCAGCCACAGGAATTTCGGCTTGATCAATTTTAAAGCCTTTTGGAATATAGTTTGAAATTGGTGGAAGCTTCTCTTTCCCTCCAATTGTCATTCGCTCAATAAAGCCTGCAAGCCACAAAATGAATTCATCTTCATTTTTAAACTTGGGCATAAGACTTAAATCAATATGCACTGATTTTTCTTTATTAAATTGATTTAAGCATTCTTCAAAATTTATAAAATTGTACTTAAGTTTGAACTCAGTACCTTTAATTGCTTTGCGAATCAAGCTAATTAAACAATTTAAATTTTGAATGGTATCTTCAGTAAATAAATTATCTTTTTTAATTTCCTTGTATACTTTCTCCGCTATAGCTAAATACTTTGGCATTTCTTCCTCCTCAATATTATTATAAATAATTGAAAATAAAAAAATTCATCTTCTGATTATGAAGACTTAATTGTAATTGAGTGCAAATAAATTTAAAACAATGTAAGAACTACCCATATTATGTAAAATTGCACCATAAAGGAACACAAATAGTCAAACTAATGTTAAATGTTTCACAATTTTATTTAATACTTTTAACTAATTAGAAATATTTTCTTTCAATTGTAAATGATTATTTTTCACACAACATGAGTAATAAATTATCATTAAAAAACAATGTAGAAATAATTTTTATAAGTACCTCTCATGCTTCTAGATTCACCATACTTTAGTCTTTTTTCAGTCATAAATTTGAAGAAAAACTTAATTAAAGATGAGGTTATAACACCTACCCATCTGTTATATTTTTTTGAAAAAATTCTGTATCTATGATTACACCTTGCCTTTCTTCATGATAGTAACTATCTAGACACGAGGTAGCTAACATGAGTTTTTTAAGAAAGAAAAATAAAGCTAGTTTTGTACTATTTATTATTACCCTCTATTCAATGCTAGGGTTCGGCTTAGGTTTTATTATTTGGGAGTATTTCCTACAAATTCCATAACTTGAGCTAATAATTAATTTTTAAAGTAGCCGTTTTGATGGTTCTTTGAAAGATAATGTTTGCTTTACCTTTATACGGCTAAACCAGGGTGGTTAAAAAATACCTTCCAAATATAAGATGTTAATATTTGGAAGGTACTTTGCAATCAACCAAAGCTAGTGTCTCGTAATTTCTGCATTAATTTCTAAGCTTATTTCTTTACTACGATGGTAAGCTGCTTTTAAAGCCAACCGAATATCATCAGAGAGGTTGCCCAATTCAAACATTCGTAATGCAGACTCTGTAATACCATTCGCTAATGTGACCTTGCCACATAACTCACTAGGCTGAACATTACTTTTACGAACCATTTCTACAGCGCCTGATGCAGCTTGAAGTATTAGATCTAAAGCAAATTGCTTATCTAGCCCCATAGACACCCCTGTTTTCACCATACTGTCGAGAATATAGAAGAAGTAAGCTGGTCCTGAACCCGATAAAGCAATAATCGCGTCACTTTGGGATTCTGAATTTGCCCAATAGGTTCGCCCTGTTGCTGAGTAAATTGTTTCTATCACTTCTTTATCTAAAGGCTCTAAATAGTCTGAACCAATTAACACATGGGTACCTGTATAAGTTAATACAGGAGGATTAGAAATGACTCTGATAATTTTTTTTGAACCCGTAATACTCATTAATTGTTTAATATTAACTCCGGCCATCATCGACACAATAGTTTTATCAGCTAACCATTTTTTTAATGGGCGCCAGTATAGCCTTTAAGTCTTTTGGGTCTAGTAATAGAACAACTATATCTGCCTTTTTCACCTCATGTTGCTTTTGCTTTAGAATGATTTGATTCTCAAATTTGACTTCCTCTATTAGATTAATTTTTTCTCTTTGAAAGCCTTTTAAAACTAAACCTCCAATTAAAGCTAAAGACAAATTACTGCTACCAATGAAGCAAATATTAGGCTGTACTATATTCAACATTTAGAATTATTTCCTTCCTTTAGATATACTACAAAAAGAAATATTATTTATGACGTAAGTCATGCACCGTTAAGACAAGAAAAATTTAATAAATTTTCATGAATGTTAAGTTTAATTTTACAACGATTTTAAATTCTGAGCTAAGATTACTCTTTACTTATGACTTTATGAATAACAAATTAATCTAAATTGTTAAAAATATGTAATTAAAAATAATTTTTAGCTTATCTCATTAAAGAAATAGACTTACCAGACTTAAAGTATTTTAATTAAAATTTACTTAATAAAAACTTTGTTCTTTTTTAAAGAAACTTTCAGCTATTCTGGAGGCTTCTTGAAAATTAATTTCATTACACACCCAAAATGATAAAAGCTTTCCATCCAAATGGAAATATTGCTTGTGATATTCCGTTACATCATCTGAATGAGGGTTTCCTATAGAGAAATAATTTTCATTATTCTTTCTTACTTTACCGTTTAAAATACCGCCAATACAAATATCCATTTTTATACCAGTTATAAATTCAACTTATACAACACAATTCTAATTTCTATATTATATAAAACAAATAATCAACTTGTTTAATTATTCATATAAAAAACCCACAAAGGAAGAAGTGGGTTTTTTAACTATCTTGATGATTAGAGCCGTTTAATTGAGCAAATCACTACAGATCAAATCGTCTAAAATCATCAAATTACTTTAGTTTAAGCATTCGTCACAATTGTGATATTCGAAGCTTGTGGGCCTTTTTTACCCTGTGTTACAGTAAACTGAACACGCTGACCTTCTAAAAGAACTTTAAAGCCTTGTGTTTGAATCTCAGAAAAATGTGCAAAAACATCTTTACCTTCATCAGTTTGAATAAAACCGAAACCTTTAGTTTCATTAAACCATTTTACTGTACCAGTAGTATTAGACATAAATTAATCCTAACTTTTAAAAACATTATCATTTATTATTGGGCAAACCAATAGAACTAAAAAATACACATTCTACTTAAATATCTAAAAATATACGGAGGATTATAAATAAAACTGCGAAAAGAGAGACTTTGGGTAACATGAATATTTTTGTAGTTAGTGTTGACTATACACGCTTCTTAACGAATTGCAATCGATATCTTAATTAATTCATTTCTTATTGAATACAAAGGTATCAAATTCTAACTTTCTAACTGATTTTCAATGATATTTAAATATAGTTTTCTAACACTGTATCTATATATTAATTAAACATATTTAATGCTTTTTAAAGCATTGGATTTTTAATTTTCAAATAATTTAAAAATAAGATTGTGTAGGAACTTTCAAATATTATCCTATTAATTTACTTTTTTATAAATTATACATACTTGTCTGTATACATAATTTCTATTCTGCTTTAAAGTAGACATGCAATTAACATATTGATGATAAACAGGAAGTATCAACGTGAGCGGTCTTTTAGTTTTTATAACCATTGCTTTTCTTACTTTATCAAGCCCAGGCCCAGGCGTTTTATTTACAGTAACAAATTCAATAAATTATGGTGTGAGAACAGCTTTATTTGGCATTAGTGGTTTAATTATTGGTATGTTTATTATCGCTGTGATTTCTGCAAGCGGTGTCGGACTTATTATTACTAGCAACCCTACTATCTTCACTGCTTTAAAATTTATTGGGGCCTTTTACTTAATGTACTTAGGCTATAAAAATTTTATTAGAAAATCCCCAACTCAAGACTTATTAGAAACTGAACATAATCAAAAAAGTATAAAGAAATCAAAGCTTTTCTATCAAGGGTTGTTTGCCTCACTACTTAATCCCAAAACAATTGTCTTTTTTATTGCCCTTTTTCCACAGTTTATTGATATTAAAAAAGAAATATTAAATCAGTTTTTGGTTTTATCTTTAACATTCTGCTTGATCGGATTTTTAATTCATTTAGTTTATGCCAACTTTTCCTCAATATTCAAAGAGAAGATGCTTGCCGGAAATAATTTTTCTAAGCTCAATAAAGTCAGTGGTTGTATATTTTTTCTTTTAGCAGTTTTACTTATTACTCAATAAAACTATTTTATGAAAGTGAGCCAACTTGTAAGGCTATAACTCAATAGCTTTAGCAAGTTGGCTTTTTTATAAGCTGATACGATTAGCAAGCCATCCATAAAAGAATTGCTCATGCTTCGGATTTGTTTCCGTAATTTCAATATAGCGTTGGCCTTGCATAATATTAAGAAGCCGTACCAGCACTTTTTCACCTTCCTTACCACGGTTTTTAATATATTTTATTAAAGCCTGCAAAGTGGCTGGCCCATATTCACCATCTACCTTAAGGTCTACCCAGCCTTCTTTGCCCTGCCTATTCAATAAATTTAATGCACGTTGTAAAAGTGGTTTTGTGAAACTAATGCCACAATTCACACCCGTGTCGAATAACTCTTCAGCAATAAGTGCACTGATCAAATTAACTTGATCAAATCGCGGCTCAAGCCAATATTGATTCCTATAAATTTCTCTGGCTGTCTCTAACGTTAAATTCTCCATTGCACCTTGATAACCATAACTACGAGCAACGGCTTGTGTAATTCCAAATTTAGTCGCATGCCCATGATCAAGTGGATCATTTACATAGCCACCTTCGCGTTTTATTAGTGCATCTAAATATTGTTCAATATTCATAAGAGTTGTCCTCATCTTTATTAGGGCCAAACAGCTATTAGCTTTGGATATCATCTTTCGCTTTTTTTAGATCTTTCATGACTTCAACAATGGTTTTTCCTTCTTGTCTATTAATGAAATTAAATATCCACCTCACAATTGCCCAACCAGGTAAGCCACAAATAAAGAAGAATCCACCTAAAGTGATCATTCCCCATATATCTGTCACCCACTCATGTAAATTCCATTTCATGATAATGAATGAGCCACCAGTCAAGCTTGAAACAACCGTACAAATCAAACCAACGACCCATTCTTGAGGTGAACGTGGAAAGCGCATAATTAAAACTACTGCAACAACTAAGCTCACTGCTAAAGCCACCATCATGACAGTGCCATAAAGGTTAAAAGCGGCAGCTAGCCCATTTGAAGTTAAAAAATTTTCCATAATTTAATCCTGCCTAAAGTGTAATTTTTTGAAAAATAATCATGGCTACTGCTTTGTTATTTTTCATATTTTTATATCTAACTCTGCTATGTACACAGATTTAATCTAGTCGCTCTTGTTCTTTTTAAACCGCTATGAATGACATAAGCCTCAGTAAAACTGCACCGCTAGATAACCTCTCTTTTTTGACCAAAAAGTTGAGATAACAGGTTGCCGTATATCGGAAACTTTTGTGACGCATTAAATTCTTTGTTAGATTCTTCATGTTCTTGATACCCTTTATCGACGAACATTAAGCCTGATCCACGGAATCGGGCTTTTTTTATTCCATTTCTTGTTTTTAATAGTCTTTACAAACCACTCATCGACTATCGCCATTTTTATATTCTGTCGTCCAGTGAGGCAGAATAATCGTTACTTTCTTAATAAGGTATTGATAAAATTAAGAAATCAATTTCAAATAAAATATTATTTTCGTTCTATCAATATGCCCTTATAACTGATATTATAACTATAGTTATTATTAGTCAATAACTATAGTTGTTTTACTAAATATAACTTAAGTTATATATTTGTTATAAGTTAGCTGGTGCGATCATTATGGCTCTTAAAGACCGTTTAAAAGATTCAAGGATTAAAGCTAAAAAAACACAGGCAGAGGTTGCTGAAGCAGTAAAGATGTCTCAGCCTGCTTATCAAGCTTTAGAATCGGGGAAGAATTTAAAATCTGCTTTTCTTCCACTCATTGCACAGTTTTTAGGTGTAGATGCTTATTGGCTTACTACAGGAAACTCAGAAGACTCTTTTAGAGAAAGTGATGTATTTAGTCCTACTGTCGTGAATAACGATGCAGCAGACCAATATGTCTGGATCGAAGTAGTTGAAGCGAGTTTTTCTTGTGGTACAGGCGAATCAATCGAATTTCATTTTGATGCAATTAATGGGAAAATTCCTTTCCCCGCTTCATTCTTTAAAGAAAAACGTGTTGCTCAGGAATGCATGCGTATTATCAAAGCTAAGGGCGATAGTATGACCGATTACATCAAAGATGGTGATCTGGTCGGTATTGATATTTCTCAAACAGAAGTAATTGATGGTGAAATCTATGCCGTTTATTTTGCTGGTGAAGGCATGATTAAACAAATTTTTAAAGAGGCAGATGGCTCTTTAATTTTGCATAGTTTAAATGAAAAATTTAGAGACCGACGTGTCACCGAAGAGAACGGTAAAAACTTTAAGGTCATGGGGCGTCAGTTCTGGAGAGCGGGCTAATTTAGTTATTAAATATAGCTAAAATAATAATAAGACCTTTTTCATCACTTTCGTCTTTTTATAACTTTAATTATTAACTTTCTTCTTGATATAAAAAAACCTATCTCCTTTAAAAGGGATAGGTTTTTTTGCTTTATTACCATGATTTTATCAACAATATGTATTTAAACGATAAAGTTGATTAAACCCAGCATAAAAGCTTTTTCCGTCTTGGTTTAACTCAATTTCTTCACCAGTTTGAAGCTGAATTTTCTTTCCAACCTCAACCCAACGATAACCATCAAGCGAGTTTTGCTTACGGACGTGAGGAACAATCCTCACATTAATTTCATTGCCATTTACGGCTGTGGCGATTTGCCACTCATTTACTATATTCACAATCATTCACTCATCACTGAGCTCATGTGATTTAACGGTATTTAATTAGAACGCTAGATTTAAGGTATGGACAATTCGTCTAGAATTTAATATTTAGCTTGATATAGGGTTATTTATAAGCTAATTGCTTTCCATGATTTCGTATCATGAAAAGTAGTACATCACAGAGCATAATATTTTGGATGCGGGGGTCGGATTTGAACCAACGACCTTCGGGTTATGAGCCCGACGAGCTACCAGACTGCTCCACCCCGCAATTGGAAGTAAGCTTTATACGCTTATATATTTTATAAAGCAAACTTTATTTTTTAATCGGTTGTAATTATTAAGAATTATCTTTTTATTAATTTTTCTTTTTATCCGCTCAAATTAAATAAGCCCCCTCAATTTCAATTTTAACGCTCTAAATTGTTGTATTTATTTTAAACAGAACCCGTTATTCATAGACAACAATTGCCATGCTTGGGTAGCTTTTATACTATCTAGTTTCAACCCATCATTTATAGTTTATATGTCTGATCCTCAGCTCTCTCTTAGTGAATATCTCGGTACAGTGCAGGAAGTCATACGCCTGACTTTTGACGAGCCTGTATGGGTGAGAGCGGAAATTCGGAATTTAAATGTTAAAGGTGGACATTATTATTTAGAGCTTGCAGAAAAAGATGCTGACACCGACAAGGTCATTGCAAGCTGTAAAGCGACCATCTGGAAATTTTCAGCAAGTAAAATTGTTCTCAAGTTTGAACGTGAAACAGGTATTGAGTTAGCTAGTGATTTAAACGTTTTAATCAAAATTAGAGCGCGTTTCGATCCGCAATATGGATTTTCAGTCAATATTGAAGAAATAGACTCAAGTTTTACACTTGGAGAAATTGCAAAACGTTATCAACAAATTGTAGAACGTTTAACTCAAGAAGGGTTAATACATAAGAACAAACTTCTCCCTACTCCTTTTGATATACAAAATGTATTAGTTATTGCTCCTCAAAATGCTGCGGGTTTAGGTGACTTTAAAAAGGATGCGGATGCTCTTGAGCGAAATAGGGTTTGTCATTTTGTTTATCAAAGTGCGACCTTTCAGGGAAATACGGCTGCCGTCAGTCTTATGGAGTCGTTGGCAACAGGTTTAAAACAATGGGCAAATAATTTTAACTTTCCACCCGACCTGATTGTAATTATTCGCGGGGGTGGCGCTGTAAATGACTTAGCTTACTTAAATGATTATGAGCTTGCAGCTCTACTCTGTAAACGCAGCGTGCCGATTTGGGTCGGTATTGGACATGAAAAAGATCGTACTATCCTTGACGAGATTGCACACCGTTCGTTTGATACTCCAAGTAAAGTGATTGCGGGTATTCGCAACCATATTGTTGAACGTGTACAGGAAGCTGTAGACAGCCTGCAAACAATCAAACTCTTGTCTCAACATCAAATTACGACCTATCAAAGTAAGAGTGATCAATATCTACAACATATTAAATCCTCTGCCCAAGCTCAGCTTAATTCAGCTCACCAGTTCCTTGAGCAGATAAAGGAACGCATTCAATTTGTTTCACAGCAACAAGTTAAATTTTCTTTGTCGCAAACTGAATCCCTTATGCGAGAAATTCTCTTGCAAAACCCGAAACAGATTCAAGCAAAAGGTTATGCAATTGTAAGATCAGAAGGCAAAGCAATTCGTTCCATTCACCAAATCACAAGCTCTACCATTACTGTTGATATGCAAGATGGAGCAATTAACGCTAATATTACCGAGGTAATTCCAAATGAATGATAAAGAACTGACTTTTAAAGAAGGTCATGACATTTTAAAGCGAAATGCCGAATTACTTGAATCTCAGGAAAGCCCGGATATTGATAATTTGATGAAGATTGTTGAAGAATCCATTGGTGCTTATAAAGCTTGCAAATCTCGCATTGAAGCAGTCCAGCAAGCTTTAGATGAAACTTTTAAAGAATAAATTTCCATAAAAAAAGCCCATTTCTACTTCTCATTGAAGAAATGGGCTTAGTGAACACCACTTAGTCCTGAAATACAAAAATGTGGATTAGGTCACATTTTTGCAAAAACATAGTCCCATAAGGACCTCTTGGTGTTCAAGATTTTAATTGTGTCTATACGTTAGTTTGCTTTTATTTTAAGCAACACTAAAACAGATGAAAAAATCAATTTTCCTTCGCCCCTCTATAATTCATCTTCATTAAACGGGCCGACTAATTTATAAATTTTTCCATCTTTTGGATTTTCATAGAGTAAATCCATATTCGGTAGAATAATATCGTCATCAATTTCGATATGCTCTACACTTTTATACAGCTCTAATTTCTGATCGTTCGCAGGTCTAACCTTTGCTAAAGCAATACTTTCTTGGTCAAACTGATCTTTAATAACAACTTTTAATCTCTTCATGAAAAAACTCCTGTATATTAAATTTTTTAATATAAATTAATTTGTTAGGTCTAAAATGAGCTAATCGCTGAATAGCCGATTGGCATGGCAAAAAAAGTTAAAATAAATGCAGCAATACGTTGTAAGTTACGTTGATTTAACCAAGTGACTTTATTTGAGATTAATACTGTACCAAACATAATCCATAAAAAAGCAATTGGGGTAATTAAAGATAAAAAGACAACAATGTGAATAAAATATAAATGAGGAACTTCCCACGCTGCATGTGGAAAAATCGCTGAAGCAAAAAGTAAAGCTTTCGGATTTAAAAGTGTCGCAAGAAATAAAGCTTTTGGTGTAATAAGCGGTCGGTTTAAATTAATATCTTCAGACGATGTCATCCAGAGTTTAAAAGCAAGATAGAGTATAAAGCCCGCACTCATCAGCTTTAATATGGCTGGAAGCCATGGAATGAAATGAGACACCGATTCAAGTAAAACACCCCATGAGGTAATTGCGATCAGGTAACCTATTACCTCTGCCGGAATCAACTTAAGAGAATGCTTTACCCCTGCTTGTATACCAGCCGAGGCTAATAATGTATTTGTTGGTCCTGGAGTCAACAAAATAGTGACTACAAGTCCAATAAATAAAAATGACACCATAGGCAAAAAACTCTATTGATTACGCTAGGCGAAATATGTCAAAAACAATCCTGTATTGTCGACAAAATCGTTGTAACAAGAAATATTACAAATATTTTTTATTTTTTAAAATCAAATTATTAATAAAAAATGAACTCAAGCTTCACTATAAATTATTCAATTTTAAATTTGCAAAATACGTCACATAAATTTTAAAAAAACCAAATTTAAGTTAAAAATAGACTTAATTTATCTATAAAAATGAAGTGGTTATTTTTGTATCTTTTTTAGACAAATTCTCACGTTTTTCATCCCACAAAAAAGAAAAATTACATAGCTTGAAATTATCAAATTGATCAATATATATACACATGAAAATCGTGATTTTACTGAATAGATGTATCGTTCCCATCAATTCATTGATCGCCGCTTTCATCGAATTAAATAGTTGATGGAGGATGCATGATGAATGCTTATGTACGCCCTCATCCCGATGGTTTTAAATCTTATTTAGGAAAGGATCAGAAAACCGGCCTCTATACAGTACGGGTTGGTTGGACAGTATATGAAACCAATGCCAATGGTTCAGTTTTGTATATTGTTAAAGAGGAAAGTAAGATTCCACTGGATGTAGAAAAGTTTAAAACTGACCGACCTAAAATCTATGATGCGCTTTTAAATGAAGTGCAATTTCAACGCAGAAAACAATTGGCTATTGATCTTCAAAAGTCCAATATTCCCTCTTATGATCGTAAAGCCTACAAAAAGCGCCGCGGCTTTACAGGTTCTTAATTTAATCCACCCATAGTCAAGTCATACAGAAAAAGCACCCGTGGGTGCTTCTTCTTTATCGACCAGTTGCAATTAATACAAACAAACTCAGTATTAAAGTGCTTAATGATCGTTTGCAGTGTACGTGGACTTCATGCTCAGCTCCGTGAGCGTACTGTTCAATGTTTTCCATTACGTGTGCCCTTAAAGTTCACACTAATAATTTGCCTAATTTTCATACATTAAAAAATTAGCCAAAAGTATTATATCCAAACAAATTTTATTTTTTGTTTTTAGGTATCTCTTCTTAAGGTTTTACTGTCTTTTTAGAATTTAGCTAACAAAATACCTGTAACATTCTTATACGAGGTTAATCTCGTATTGAGCATTTGTAGATCTTTCATTTCAAAGTGCCCGATAGGAAAAATGATTTTATAAAATGAAAAAAGATAACAATATTCGTTTTTTTAATAATAGCCTTTCAAAAGGAGAATATTAAAATGAATAGCTCACAAGAACCAAATCAATCTCTGTTTAATCAAGCATCCACCTCTATTCAAGCCTGCATTGAATGTATGTTTGCTTGTAAACATTGTGCCTCTGCATGTTTACAAGAAGAGCATGTGCATATGATGCGTGAGTGCATCAAACACTGCTTAACCTGTGTAGAAACCTGTCAGTTATGCACATCTTTAGAACTAAGACATTCCGAACTTGCTGAACAAGCCATGCAGTTATGTGCTAATGCATGTCAACTATGTGCAGCTGAGTGTAGTAAACACGAACATGAGCATTGCCAGGTTTGTGCAAAAGCATGTTTAGCATGTGCTCAAGCTTGTCAGGCATATCGTGCTTAATTTTTAGACGTGCTTAGAAACCTACGGCCTATTACGTTCGTAGGTTTTTAAACTTTATAGAATAAAGGATTAAATTTTTAGATCAGATGAGTCATTACTTTTTTAGGCATAAAAAAAACCCGCATCTTGGGGAAAATGCAGGCTCTTAGATCTCCCACAACGACCATGAGTTCATTATTAAGCTTGAACTTTAAACCGTTAACTAAATGTACCCTTAATAAAAATAAATTGCAATACAGAATATTCTGTATATTTTAAATATTTTATTATTTTTACATTACTTTTTCTTAAATAGTTTAAAAACATAAGTTATCCCACACTTAGAAATAACTTTTCATAGGCATTAAAAAAGCCCGTTTCACGGGCTTTTCTGCAACGTTGAGCACTCAAAAAATGTGTCTATCCATTTTTATTTGCTCTTTGCTAGCTGTTTATAAGGTCTTATCGTATCTTTTGCCCTGTCCCAAGTTTCCCTGTGGATCGAGGAGATATTACGATTACCTTAAGTACATTTATAGCACATTATTTATTCATGGCTAGTGCTGTTCACGTTTTTTTACAAATAGATAAAATACTTCAAACCTTCATATTTCAAGGGTTTTCGACGCCATTTGGATACTGGTGAGCCGTATCACAAATTGGATACCACTTCACTTGTGAATTGACAAAAGCATGAGAGATGACTGGCGTCGATATTTCTTCATTAATGAGCCCTACCCTTAAACGCACCACATCAGGTTTATCTAAACGTTCACTCCAGACAGGTGAACCGCAGGTTTTACAGAACACTCTCTTTTTATTAAGCGATGCAAAATACGCTTGCAAAAGATTTTCACCCTGTACAATCTCTAAATCGCTTTTTTGTACTTGAGTGATGGCCGCAAAAGCAGCCCCTTGTGCTTTTTGGCATTGCTTACAGTGACAAACCATGATGGGTTCTAATTCGGCATTAATACGAAGTTGAACACCATTACAAAGACAAGAAGCTGAATAAGCCATGATTTTTCCTTTTTATTTTTATAAGGTTTAACTTACGCCTACACCTTTTTCAATGTGGTCTAAAATCGCACACGAAGCCTGCTGGTCACCACAGCAATCATCAGCTGAAGCCTGCAAAATATTAACCATTTCCTGTAAATGAGCAATTTTTTGCTTTAATTCGGCAATGTGTTTTACGGTTAAAGCTTTCACCTCTGCACTATGCCGATCGGTATTTTTCCAAAGCGAAATAAGCTCTTTCATCTGTTCAGATGAAAAACCTAACTCTCGAGCATGCTTTAAAAAGTTTAAAGTTTTAAGGTCTGTTTCTGAATAAATACGATAGCCAGAAGCAGAACGCTGAGCTGCTTCAAGTAAACCGATTTCTTCATAGTAGCGAATCATTTTCGCTGAAATACCCGAATGTTTGGATGCCTGACCGATATTCATCTCACACCTCAAATATTAAATTTGGTTTAAGACCTGCTGTCATGATCTTAAACCAAAAGTTGATTTTCAGCACGCTTACTGTACTGGCGCATGAAAGCGTTTTAAGCGTAACGCATTGCCTAAAACAAAGACCGAAGAAAGTGCCATCGCGCCTGCTGCAAACATCGGTGAAAGTAATACACCAAATGCTGGATATAGCGCACCTGCTGCAATTGGAATTAGGGCTACGTTATATACAAATGCCCAGAACAGGTTTTGACGTATATTTCGCATGGTGGCTTTACTTAGTGCAATTGCATTCGGTACGCCTTTTAAACTACCTGACATCAGCACCACATCGGCAGCTTCAATGGCAACATCTGTTCCTGTACCAATGGCTAAACCGACATCTGCTTGCGCCAAGGCTGGTGCATCGTTAATGCCATCACCAACAAAAGCCAAATGACCATACTGTTCTTGCAGTTGGCGAACTGTATCCACTTTGCCTTCGGGTAAAACCTCTGCCACAACTTCATCAATGTTCAGCTTTTTGGCAATTGCTTGCGCCGTATGACGGTTGTCTCCTGTAATCATGGCCACTTTGAGACCTAATTTATGTAAGGCTTCAATCGCAGCATAGGTTGTTTCTTTAATTGGATCTGCCACGGCAATAATTGCTGCAAGTTGCTGGTCAATGGCAACATAGAGTGGTGTTTTGCCTTCTTCACCTAACTGAGCAGCAATCGCTTGGAATGAGTTGGTATCTAAACCAAGTTGGTGCATATAACGGTCTGCGCCAATTTGTACTTTTTGGCCTGAAACTTCTGCTTCAATACCTGAACCCGTAATCGAGTTAAATGCTGTTACGGGTAATAAAGTTAACCCCTCCGTCTCTGCTGCTTGAACAATCGCAAGAGCAATTGGATGTTCAGACTTGGCTTCGACTGAGGCAACTAAAGTCAGCACTTGGTTACGTTCAAAGCCAGATTGCACATTAAAGTCTGTCAGTGTCGGTTTACCTTCGGTGAGTGTACCCGTTTTATCAACGGCAACGACCTGTGCTTCTTGTAAAAGCTGCAAAGCTTCACCTTTACGGAACAAGACACCTAGCTCAGCACCACGTCCAGTACCGACCATAATAGAAGTTGGTGTTGCAAGCCCCATCGCACAAGGACAAGCAATAATTAGTACCGCAACAGCATTCACCAAGCCAAAAGTTAGCGCAGGCTCTGGTCCCCAAATAAACCAAACCAAGAAAGTAATTGCAGCAATTAGCATGACAGCCGGCACAAACCACATAGTGACTTTATCGACTAAGCCCTGAATCGGAAGTTTAGAACCTTGGGCTTGCTCAACCATGCGAATAATTTGTGAAAGTACAGACGAAGAACCAACAGCGGTTGCCCGAATGTTTAGAGTACCGTTTTGATTAACTGTACCCCCAACTACTTGTTGCCCTATTATTTTTTCAACAGGAACAGGCTCACCCGTAATCATAGATTCATCAATATAGCTGTGCCCTTCAACCACCTCACCATCGACTGGCACACGCTCACCCGGACGAATTTCTACAATAGTCCCACTGACCACTTCAGCAACAGCAACTTCCACTATTTGCCCATTACGCTGAATACGAGCTGTTTTGGGTTGCATTCCCACTAAATGTTGAATCGCTTGCGAAGTACGCCCTTTAGCTTTGGCTTCAAAATAACGTCCGAGTAAAATTAAACTGACAATTACAGCAGCCGCTTCAAAGTAAACATTGACCGTGCCTTGTGGTAAAACCTGCGGCATAAAGGTTGCCACGACTGAGAAACTGTAGGCAGCTAAAGTTCCAACAGCGACCAGCGAGTTCATATCTGGCGCCAAACGCCATAAGGCTGGAATCCCTTTTTGGTAAAAACGGCGACCAGGAAAAACGAGTACTAATGTGGTCAAAACAAACTGTAAAAGCCAGCTATTGTATTGACCAATGGTGTGCATGACCCACATGTGAAAAGCTGGAATGAGATGTGAACCCATTTCCAAAATAAACACAGGTAAGGCTAACACAATCGAAATGATCAGATCTTTTTTAAGCTGGTCTAACTCTGACGCTTTTTTATCGAGTTGCTCATCTTGATTTTTTTCAGATGCTTTCGCGTCATAACCTGCTTTTTTAACAGCACGAATTAAGTCTTCAACATTGACTGATGGATCTGCCTGTACCCAAGCCTGCTCTGTTGCTAGGTTGACCGTAGCGTTTTGAACGCCCTCTACTTTTTTAAGGGCTTTTTCTACACGTGCAACACAAGATGCACAGGTCATACCCTCAATAGACAACTCCACTGGTGCAGCTTTTGGAACATCATAACCCGCACGTTCAACTGCTTTAACCAGTGCTTCGCGCTGAATCGGTTGATTTGAATAAACAACGGCTTTTTCTGTTGCCAAATTAACGTTGGCAATCTCTACATTTTCAACTTTCTTAAGTGCTTTTTCGACACGTCCTACACAGGAGGCACAAGTCATGCCCTCAATTGAGAGTGTTTCACTATATGCTGGCAATTTTGTGGTTTTTGAGTCCATCAAACACCTCTGCAAATCTGCAAAATTTAATATTCTGTATTGAGCATACAGATTCCCATCATGGGAAGGTCAAGCATATTTTTTTAAAAATTTGGTCTTGACCTTACAATCATGACAAGGTTTAGACTCAGTGTTATCCAAACAAACATCTCATTCTTGATGGAGTATGAATATGAAACTACTTATTGAAAATATGACTTGTGGTGGCTGCGCACGTGGTGTGACTGCAACGATTCAAGATGTCGATCCAAATGCAAAAGTAGATGTAGACTTAGCGACCAAAATCGTGACTGTTGAAAGCAGTGAAAGTGTCGATAAAATTACCGAAGCACTTGAAGAAGATGGTTTCCCAGCGAAAGTGCAATAGTCGATAAGGCCTAACGTTTAAAGTTAGGCCTTTATTTTTGAGCTTGTTGATATTGATTCAAATCTGAAATTTTTTAATTCGATAATCCAGTGCCGCCCGAGTTATTCCCAATAAACGTGCTGCTTCAGACACGTTATGATTAGCTTTTTTTAGGGCTGTTAAAATTAACAGTCTCTCGTGTTCTTCTAAATTAAACTCTGGCTGTAATAATTGTCCAAAGTCAGTTTCTATAGTTATCGCCTGCTCTGGGTCATGCTTGATCTGTGGAAAAATGGCATTTAACTTAATCAGCTGCTGATCATCCGTTAATAAAACCGCCCTTTCTAATAAGTTTTCTAACTCACGAATATTTCCCGGCCATTCATATTGCTGCATAAAAACTTTGGTCTTTTCACTTACACCTTGAATGGTTTTGCCGTACATTTTTTCAAAGCGACGAAGAAAATGTTCAACCAGTAAAGGAATGTCTTCACGGCGCTCTCGCAAAGGCGGAATCTGCACTGGGAAAATATTTAAGCGATAATATAAATCTGCCCGAAATCGCCCTGTTTTTACAGCCTGCTCAAGATCTTCATTGGTTGCTGTAATTACACGGACATCTAAAATACGTGTCTGTGAATCTCCTACTCGCTCAAATTCACCTTCCTGCAAAATGCGTAATAGTGCTGCTTGTGCACGAGGAGAAAGCTCAATCACTTCATCTAAAAAAATCGTACCGCCATTGGCTCGTTCAAACTTACCCAAGCGAGACTGATGTGCTCCTGTATAGGCACCTTTTTCTACCCCGAATAATTCAGACTCAATTAACTCTAGTGGAATCGCTGCACAGTTTACCGCAATAAAAGGTTGGTCTTTTCTTTGGCTATTTTCATGAACTCCTCGTGCAAAAGCTTCTTTACCAACCCCTGTTTCGCCTTGTAGCAAAATAGAAACTTTCGAACCTGCTGCTTTTGTTAATAATGCACAGACCTGTTTATAAGATGCTGACTTACCCACAGAACTAAATAATTGGTAATCAGCTTCGCTATCGCTATAAATTGATCTTTTAAGCTCAAAAAGTTCAGCCTGCAACGCAATGAGTTCTTTTTCCATGGGTTCGGGAGACATGAACTGAATTAGCTCATCTGCATTTTCCCACTCTTCTAAAGGCTTACCGATAATACGGCAATGCTCGTGGCCACAGGCCTTACACTCTATTTCTTGATAAATAATAGTCATGCCCGTCGCAAAACTGCTATATCCGCATGCATAGCCAAGTAACATCCAACATGAAGGTTTATCACTTAGGCCAAAATGCTCTAAATGCACATCGGCTTCAAAAGAGTTAAGCCAATTTAAATCGGCATAAAATTGTTTTTTATCATGGCTTAAATTGAGCTGGTTGGCCTGTACTTGCACCATTCCACGAATCGCATGCATTTGTGGACCCGCCATAAAAGCATCGTGTTCATTTAAATCGGGACGCATTTTTGTTGTAACTTCTGCATCTTTTAACCCAGCTTGATACCCTAAACGAATAAAGAAATGCTTAGTCCGCTCAAGCCCAATCATGTGCGCTAAATCTTTACGCAAATATCCCATAATGCTGGTGTGTAAAAGCAGCATCCGATATTCATCAAACCAGATTTGGCCGTGGGCAGTATCAAAGTGCAGTTTAGACAGCAAATCGTGAATTTCTTGCGGATGATCTGCGTATCGTCCCGTTGTATCGTATTTTACTCGAGCCATGAGTGATCTGTTTTAATCCATTAAACACATTTGGGTGTTATCTCATCTTATCGAAGAACCAGATATATGTCCTAGTACCTTAAAGACATAACTTCATACTAAAAAAGTATTTCTAAATCTCTCCATTTAAAGCCTCAAAAAATCTAAAAAGAAATTTTTACGGCTCTCTTCATCAAATCATGAATATATCTATTTCACCATTCAAAAAAATTCATGAAATGGTGAATTTAAAAAATTCCTCATTTTCCATAAAAAACTTAATCATCTGTTTTTAATAACAAAAATAAAGTTGGCATAGCTTTTGTAAAGCTAGTAGCGAGAGCAAGGAGCATTCATCAATTTCAAGACCATGTCTTGATGGAGTACAGCATGACGCAACCTCAAGTCGAAGCATTAACCAAATATATTCGGATCACTGGCGACTTAAACGCAGAGTTTATCGAATTCGATTTTGCCATTCACGACCCAAGTCTATTTGTGGAACTGGTTTTGCCTAAACATGCATTTAATGATTTTTGTAAAACCAATCAAGTGGTTGAAATGACCCAAGAGCAGCAAGCTTTTAATGATGCTCAGGAAGAAAAATGGCGCTATGGCACTGAAGCAACCTTAGTCGGCACGCAACGTAATAGCAACGATCACGATGATCAGATGTAAAAATATAAGGAGATAAAGCCATGACTTTAGAAATCAAAACGTCAAATGTCGAACCTATCCGCCAGAACTATGCCTATATCGAAAGACGATTTGGCAGTAAGCCAGCAACTCGATATCAAGAAGTGAGTTTTGATGTACAGGCAGAAGCTAACTTTCACTATCGCCCACTGTGGAAACCTGAAAAGACTTTAAATGATAAAACCCATACTGTCCTGCAAATGCAAGATTGGTATGCATTCAAAGATCCACGTCAATTCTATTATGGAACTTATGTTCAGCACCGTGCGCGTTTGCAAGATACTGCCGAAAGTAATTTTGCTTTTTTTGAAAAACGTCAGCTTGCAGAGCATTTGTCTGATGAAGTCAAAGCCAAGGTCATTGAGTGCCTATTGCCATTTCGCCACGTTGAACAAACGGCAAACTTACACATGATGTCTGGAAGTGCCTATGGTTATGGCACTGTGCTTACTCAAGCCTGTATTTATGCCGCAATGGATCATTTAGGGATAGCGCAGTACATCTCACGTATTGGTCTAGCTTTAGATGGTAATAGCGGTGATTCATTACAACAGGCAAAACAGGCTTGGATGCAACATCCTGCATGGCAAGGCTTACGCCGTTTGTGTGAAGAAAGTCTCACCGAGCAAGACTACTTCAAACTTTTCTTATTACAGAACCTTGTGATGGATGGCTTTGTGACAGAACTGGTCTATCAACAATTTGATAAGTGGTTAGAGAGTCAAAATGCTCGTGATTTAGCCATGTTGACTGAGTTTATGAAAGACACTTTAGGTGATTTACGTAAGTGGTCAGACACCGTCATTAAAACTGCCGCAGCAGAGTCAGATCATAACAAACAGCTATTAAATGAATGGTTCACTCAGTCTTTGGCTGATGTCAAAGCTGCCTTTACACCATGGGCAACAGCAGCCTTAACAGCAGATGCAGTTGATCAAACAGAACAAGTTGTGATTGATCGTGCAAAAAAACTCGGCCTACAACCACTTACAAATGCTTAAGGAGAAGCAACATGTCTAAAGTCTATCTCGCATTACAAGACAACGATACTTCACGCTACATCATCGAAGCGATTGAAGAAGATAACCCTGAAGCGTCAATTCAGTATTTACCCGCCATGATTCGAATTGAAAGTGAAACTGATTTGGTGATTAAAGCCGAAACCGTATCTGAAAAACTAGGCCAAGATTGGGACATCCAATCATTACAACTCAACATGATTACGCTGGGCGGCAACGTCGAAGAAGATGACGATACTTTCCGCCTTCACTGGAATTAATCACAACATAGACGTTGTTTAACAAAGATTTAAGGATGATCAATCATGACAACTCAAACGAAAGAAACCAGCAAAAAGTTAAATGCTAAAGATCGTTACCGCGCATTAACCCGTGATCTGGACTGGGACTTTTCCTATGCTGACCGTAAAGACGCCTTTCCTTATGAAGAATTTGAAGGCATCAAAATTACGGACTGGTCTAAATGGGAAGATCCATTCCGTTTAACCATGGATGCTTACTGGAAATATCAGGCAGAAAAAGAGAAAAAACTTTATGCCATTTTTGATGCCTTTGCTCAAAATAATGGTCAGATGAATGTCAGCAATGAACGCTACTTAAATGCGATCAAACTCTTTTTAACGGCGGTGACTCCACTTGAATATCAAGCTTATCAAGGCTATGCCCATGTAGGTCGCCAGTTTAGTGGTATTGGAGCACGTATTGCTTCTCAGATGCAGTCGATTGATGAGCTGCGTCATGTACAGACCCAAATTCATGCCATGAGCCATTACAACAAGTTCTTTGATGGTTTTCAGGACTGGGCACATATGCATGACCGCGTTTGGTATTTGTCTGTGCCTAAATCATTTTTTGAAGATGCCCGTTCTGCCGGACCTTTCGAATTTTTATTAGCGATTAGTTTTGCTTTTGAATATGTACTTACCAACTTACTGTTTGTGCCGTTTATGTCAGGTGCAGCTTATAACGGCGATATGGCAACTGTAACCTTTGGCTTTAGTGCGCAGTCAGATGAAGCTCGCCACATGACGCTTGGTCTTGAAATCGTGAAATTCTTGCTCGAACAGCATGAGGACAACGTGCCGATTGTGCAGGAATGGATTGATAAATGGTTCTGGCGTGGAACGCGTTTGCTTTCAATTGTGGGCATGATGATGGATTACATGCTGCCAAATAAAGTGATGTCGTGGAAAGAAGCTTGGGAGGTTTATTTTGAACAGGCAGGCGGCGCGCTATTTAAAGATTTAAGCCGTTATGGCATTCGTATGCCGAAATATAGCGATGTCATTGTGAAAGAAAAAGAGCATGTCTCACATCAGGCATGGTGGATTTTCTATAACTTTGGTCATGCTGCTGGTTTCCATACATGGATTCCAACCGACGAAGAAATGGATTGGCTATCTGCTAAATATCCAGACACTTTCGATAAATACTACCGTCCAAAATGGGAGCTGGCTCGCAAAATGGAAGCCGAAGGTAAACGCTTCTACAGCACAGGTTTACCACAGCTTTGTCAGGTTTGTCAGATTCCAATGACCTTTACCGAAATGGGCGATGACCCGACTCAATTTAGTTATCGCCATAGCATTTACCAAGGCGAACGCTACCACACCTGTTCAGATGGCTGTCATGACATTTTCGAACGCGAGCCTGAAAAATATATACAAGCATGGCTACCTGTAAATCAAATATTGCAAGGTAACTGTGGTGGCGGTGACCTCGAAACTATGCTCCGTGATTATTACCGCATGAATGTCGGTGCCGACAATCTGGATATTGAAGGTTCTCCAGACCAACAGCGCTGGAAAAAATGGAAAGGCAACGCAGCTTAAGCACAAGGAATTGTTCAGGCAGTCATCAAGCTGCCTGATAGGAAATAAGGAGATTGAACATGACTGTTCGCGCGATACACAACAACTATCAATTTGAACCGCTTGATCTGCAAAAAAATTATGGCGATCAATTCTTACTTTACGTGGGTTGGGATCATCACACCCTTTTTTGCTCGGCACATGCCATGCTTGCCTCGCCTCAACAAACTTTTGGACAGTTGATTGAGCAACAAATTACAGGTGGTTTTGCCCAACATCCAGATTTTTCCAAAATTGATTGGTCAAAAGTGCAATACACATTAGATGGTCAAGCAATTAGTCCTGAGAGTACAAAAACTTTGGTAGAGCTTGGTTTTGGGCATAAGTCATTACTTCGTTTCGTTACGCCAGAATTAAATGGCTATAACGACAGTTACGTTTAATTCGGAGGTGTGTCATGAGTTATCAAGTCACCATTGAACCGATCGGAACAACGATTGAAGTAGAAGAAGACCAGACCATTTTAGATGCAGCTTTACGCCAAGGTGTTTGGTTACCCTTTGCCTGTGGTCATGGCACTTGCGGGACATGCAAGGTTCAAGTCACCGATGGTTTTTATGATGTCGGTGAAGCTTCTCCCTTTGCGCTCATGGATATTGAACGTGATGAAAATAAGGTGCTTGCCTGCTGCTGCAAACCACAGTCCGACATGGTCATTGAAGCCGATGTCGATGAAGACCCAGATTTCTTAGGTCATTTGGTTCAAGACTATCAAGCGACCGTCATTGAAATAAAAGACTTATCCCCGACCATTAAGGGTATTCGTCTACAACTAGATCGTTCAATCGAATTCCAAGCTGGCCAATATATCAATGTCCAATTTCCAAACATTGAAGGAACTCGTGCATTTTCAATTGCCAACTCACCAAGTGAAGTCGGCATCGTTGAGCTGCATATTCGTAAAGTTGAAGGCGGTGCAGCAACGACTTATGTGCATGAACAACTTACCACAGGTGATCAGCTCGATATTTCAGGCCCTTATGGTCAATTTTTTGTACGCAAGTCAGATGATCAAAATGCCATTTTCATTGCGGGTGGTTCAGGTCTTTCAAGCCCACAATCGATGATTTTAGATTTGCTTGAGTCTGGAGATAGTCGCACGATTTACCTCTTCCAAGGAGCACGAGACTTGGCAGAGCTATACAACCGAGAATTGTTTGAACAGCTCGTAAAAGACTATCCGAACTTCCGCTATATCCCTGCTCTCAATGCACCAAAACCAGAAGACCAATGGACTGGATTTACCGGATTTGTGCATGAGGCTGTTGCCGATTACTTTGAAAATCGATGTGGTGGACACAAAGCGTATTTGTGTGGCCCACCCATCATGATCGACTCGGCAATTTCAACACTCATGCAAAGTCGCTTATTCGAACGGGACATTCACACTGAACGCTTCTTAAATGCAGCCGATGGTGCTGCCGGACAATCGCGTTCAGCTTTATTCAAACATATTTAAAGATAAACCTTTAAGCACTCGGCTTTTTCAAATGAGCTTTGTATTTGTAATTTAGAAAGCAAATACAAGGCTCAAAAGAGTTCTGCATTCCAAATTTACAGGTTAAACAGACTCAAATTTTTAAAGACCGTTAAGGAATAACGTTTTTTTAGTGACAAGCCAAACAACACAGAATAGGACATTCTATGAATAACAAAATCTCTGCAATCATATGTGGTGTAATCAGCTCCCTTTACCTTCCGTCTGCATTTGCGACAGAAAATGGCTCAGACTCTTTTGCTTTAGGTGCCGAAGGTATGATGGTAGGTGCTCTACCACCTGCTGGCGTCTACTTACTCAGTTATTATCAAAATTACCACGCATCAGAGTTTCAAAATGGTCCCAATCAGTTCCATGTTGATGTCAACGCTGTGGTTCCGCGGTTGGTTTGGATGACCGATCAAAAAATTATGGATGGACAACTCGGTTTTTATGCAGCCCAACCATTGGTTTATCAAAGGCTTAAAATAAATGGAATGGCTGACTCAAACCAAGGTCTCGGAGACTTGATTTTGGGTGGCATGCTCGGCTGGCATCAAGGAAATCATCACTGGATTGCAGCCCTAGAAACTGTGCTCGGGACAGGTGAATATGACACTCCAAGTGCGACACATCCAGTTGAAGCCAATCTCGGGAAAAACTATCACACCATTCGACCAATTATTGCCTATAGTTATGCCAACGCGGCAGGTTTAGATCTATCTACTAAATTGTCTTATAGCTGGAATACGCGTAATGACGCGACCGACTACCAGTCTGGACAATACATTGCGGGTGACTATAGCTTGGGTTATCGCATTAACCCAAAACTCAAAGTTGCAGTTGAAGGCTATGCCTTTAAACAAACCACAGATGACAAAGTAAACGGAAGTGACATTGGGTTTAAAGGACAGGCTTTTGCAATTGGGCCAGGCATTCAATATGCCGATAAGAATTGGTCTATTGAAGCCAAATTTCTAAAAGAAACCGAAGTCGAATATCGCCCCGAAGGCCATACCAGCTGGCTAAAATTAATTTGGGCTTTCTAAAACACATCAACGCATAGCTTCAACCTTGAGGCTATGCACCTCCCTTATTTAAGAGTCGATACCATTTGAATCATCTATCGGGTTCTGGTCGAGTGTAAAAACAGTTCGCTGATAAGGTATCCCTTCTAAATCATAAACCTGATAAATACAATCGAACAATGATTGTAAGTCTTCACTTCGGTCCATTGCCCGTGCAGTAATAAAAATTGGGCTGACCGCGCCGTTATCTAAAATCGGAATATAGTTTAAGTGTGGAAATCGAATGGTATCGGCACTTGCTGGAATAATGCAGATCCCTTCTCCTGCTGCGACTAAGCCCAAAGCCAATTGAATTTCTCGTATCTCATGCATATTTTTGGGAACCAAACTATGTTCGGCAAAAATATTCAAAAGCTGGGTTGAGAAGTTCGGTTTCGGTGAAGTGGGATACATAAACATCTTTTCATCAATCAAATCGGCCAGATATACCCCTTCTGTGCGCTGTGCAATTGGATGACTGGTATGCGCGGCAACGACCAAACGCTCTTTGCGTAAAAGAATTCGTCTCACAGCGGGATCACTAATTCTTAAACGTCCAAACCCGACATCAATACGTCCTTCTTTTAAGGCCTGTAACTGTTCGGTTGTACTTAATTCCATGAGCTGAATATTCAGATGCGGCTGCTGCTGACGAAATAAATAAATGATTCGAGGCAGCAATCCATAAAGTAAAGACCCGACAAAACCAATGGTCATGCTTCTCTCGATGAGACCAATACGCTTGGTCATACTTTTTATTTCTTCAGCATTCGACAAAAGTTTAACAGCGTGCTGATAAAAGAAATGCCCTGCTGGTGTGGTCTGTAAAGGGCGGCTTCCTCGCTCAAAGAGTTGAATTCCAAGCTCACTTTCCAAATTTTGGATTTGCCGACTCAAAGGCGGTTGAGCAATAAATAATTTTTCGGCTGCCTTGGTGAAGCTCTGTTCTTCTACAACAGCCACAAAATACCGTAAATGTCTTAGTTCCATCAGGTTTCCATACCTTTAAGATATATTAAAATGCAAATTCAGTCTTAGACACAGTTTAACCATTCTTTTAAGGTATATACAAGCAATAACCCGATGAAGTTATAGATCACTTGTATAGCACCGATTGAAATCATACTGGCCAACATTCGATCTATCTTTATCCATTCGCGGTTAAACACCCGACGCGTTTATACGCTTCATTGACATATTAGGATATCAAGACCTTTTAAATCGTAGCGAAGGTCTTGATGACTTCCACCCTTTGGAAAGTCGGAGAACGGACATGCCACGTATTCCTGTAATCAATACTAGCCATCTTGACCGTATTGATGAATTACTTGTAGACAATATCGATACAGGTGAATTTAAACTTCACCGCTCAGTTTTTACTGATGAAGCCTTATTTGACCTCGAAATGAAATACATCTTCGAAGGTAACTGGGTTTACTTGGCACACGAAAGCCAAATTCCAAATAATAATGACTACTACACGACTTATATTGGTCGTCAGCCGATTATCATTGCCCGTAACCGTAACGGTGAACTTAATGCCATGATCAATGCATGTTCACACCGCGGAGCACAACTTTGCCGTTACAAGCGTGGTAACAAAGCAACGTATACTTGCCCTTTCCACGGCTGGACTTTTAATAACTCAGGTAAATTGCTCAAAGTAAAAGACCCAACTGACGCAGGTTACTCTGACTGCTTTAACCAAGACGGCTCACACGACCTTAAAAAGGTAGCTCGTTTTGAGAGCTATAAAGGCTTCTTATTTGGTAGCTTAAATCCCGATGTTCCTTCGCTTGAAGAATTTTTGGGTGAAACCACCAAAATCATCGATATGATTGTTGACCAGTCTGAACATGGTTTGGAAGTTTTACGTGGTTCATCTACCTATACCTACGAAGGCAACTGGAAACTCACTGCTGAAAATGGCGCCGATGGTTATCACGTTTCTGCTGTTCACTGGAATTACGCAGCAACAACTCAACACCGTAAAGAAACTCAAGCTGCCGATAACATTCGTGCCATGAGTGCAGGTTCTTGGGGTAAACAAGGCGGTGGCTCGTATGGCTTTGAAAATGGCCACATGTTGCTTTGGACACAATGGGCAAACCCAGAAGACCGTCCTAACTTCCCAAAAGCAGACGAATACACCGAAAAATACGGTGAAGCGATGTCGAAATGGATGATTGAGCGTTCACGTAATCTTTGTCTGTACCCAAATGTTTATTTGATGGATCAATTCGGTTCGCAAATTCGTGTACTTCGTCCACTTTCGGTCAATAAAACCGAAGTCACCATTTACTGTATCGCGCCTAAAGGTGAAGCACCTGAAGCTCGTGCACGCCGTATCCGTCAATATGAGGATTTCTTTAATGCTTCAGGCATGGCAACACCAGACGATTTAGAAGAGTTCCGCGCTTGTCAGGCAGGCTACGCAGGTATTGCCCTTGAATGGAATGACATGTGCCGTGGTTCAAAACACTGGATTTATGGACCGGACGATGCAGCAAACGAGATTGGTTTAAAACCCATGTTAAGTGGAATTAAAACTGAAGATGAAGGCCTGTATCTGGCCCAGCATCAATATTGGTTAAAGACCATGAAACACGCGATTGCATCAGAGAAAGAAATTGCTGAACAGGGAGAAACAGCATGAGTACTCAAGACAAAGCAACTTTAGAAAATATTGCTCAGTTTCTTTATCGTGAAGCTCGCTTTTTAGATGATGAACAATGGGATGACTGGCTTGAATGCTATGCGCCAGAAGCTTCTTTCTGGATGCCAGCTTGGGACGACGACGATAGATTAACTGAAGATCCGCAATCTGAAATTTCACTTATTTATTATCCAGACCGTCAAGGTTTAGAAGATCGCGTGTTCCGTATTAAAACCGAGCGCTCATCTGCAACCATGCCGGACACACGCACAAGCCACAATATTGCCAACGTTGAAGTTCTCGAGCGCGACGGAGACAAAGTTACTGTGCGCTTTAACTGGAATACCTTGAGTTTCCGTTACAAGACAAATTACAGCTATTTCGGTATGTCACGTTATGTGATCGATTTTTCAGGTGATCAACCAAAAATCTTGAGCAAGTATGTCGTTTTGAAAAATGACTATATCAATCAAGTCATTGATATCTACCACCTCTAAGACATACCCCCTCAGCTAAACGGACTGTTGGCTGAGGGTAAAAGTTTCAAATATTTTGTAGGATACATGCCATGTCAAACCACAATGTTGCACTTCAATTTGAAGATGGTGTTACACGTTTTATTAACGTAGCTCAAGGCGAAACCCTATCTGACGCAGCCTATCGCCAAAAAATTAATATTCCTTTGGATTGCCGTGATGGTGCATGTGGAACTTGCCGCGCATTTTGCGAATCCGGTAGTTATGACATGCCAGAAGAAACCTATATTGAAGATGCATTAACACCAGAAGAAGCTGAGCAAGGCTATATTCTTGCTTGCCAATGTCGTCCAACTTCAGATGCCGTATTTCAGATTCAAGCCTCATCAGATGTCTGCAAAACAGAAATTCATAGCTTCCAAGGTACATTGGCCCGCGTTGAAAACTTATCAGACTCAACCATCACATTTGATATTCAACTTGATGAAGGACAACCGGATATTCATTTCCTTGCAGGTCAGTATGTGAATGTTGCAATTCCAGAAACTGGCGAAACACGTTCATATTCATTTAGCTCAAAACCGGGCAACCGCTTAACGGGCTTTGTGGTACGTAACGTACCGAATGGCAAAATGAGTGAATTCTTAAGCAAGAATGCCAAAACTGGCGACAAAATGACTTTTACCGGTCCATTCGGTAGCTTCTATTTACGTAATGTAGTGCGTCCAGTGCTTATGCTGGCAGGCGGTACTGGTATTGCCCCATTTATGTCGATGTTACAGGTGCTTGAAGAAAAAGGTTCAGAACAGCCTGTTCGCTTGGTTTTTGGTGTCACCAATGATTTTGATTTGGTTGCTCTAGAAAAACTCAATGAGTTGCAGGCGAAATTTCCATGGTTCGAATATCGAACTGTAGTTGCAAGCCCTGAGAGTAACCATGAACGCAAAGGCTATGTCACTGGTCATATTGAAAGTGAATGGTTAAACGGTGGCGACGTTGATGTTTACCTATGTGGTCCAGTGCCAATGGTAGAGGCGGTACGTAGTTGGTTAGAAACTGAAAATATCAAACCAGCTAATTTCTTGTTTGAAAAATTCTCTGCAAACTAACTTAAGGTGGAGAAATTATCTATGTCAAACCGTCAAAGATTTACTGATAAAGTCGTAATTGTTACGGGTAGTGCCCAAGGAATTGGTCGCGGCGTGGCATTACAAGTCGCGGCTGAGGGCGGGCAAGTCATCATGGCTGACCGCTCTGAATATGTTGAAGAGGTTCTCACAGAAATTCAGTGTACAGGTGGTGATGCTGTCACGATTAATGCTGACCTAGAAACCTATGCAGGCGCGCAAGCTGTTGTTGCAAAAGCTATTGAACACTATGGTCGGGTCGATGTCCTGATTAATAATGTAGGTGGCGCGATCTGGATGAAACCTTTTGAAGAGTTTTCCGAAGAAGAAATCATCAAGGAAGTGAATCGCTCATTGTTTCCAACTTTATGGTGCTGCCGCGCTGTGTTGCCTGCCATGATTAAGCAACAAGCGGGTGTGATTGTAAATGTTTCTTCAATTGCCACCCGTGGTATTAATCGTATTCCCTACTCCGCATCTAAAGGTGGGGTAAATGCCCTAACAGCGTCTCTTGCTTTTGAACATGCTAAAGACGGGATTCGAGTTAATGCTGTTGCGACTGGTGGAACCGAAGCGCCACCTCGCAAAGTACCACGCAATGCCAACCCGTTAAGTCAAAATGAAAAAGACTGGATGCAACAAGTAGTTGATCAAACAAAAGATCGAACATTTATGGGCCGTTATGGCACAATTCTAGAACAAGTCAATGCAATTTTATTTCTTGCATCAGACGAAGCATCGTATATAACGGGGTCGGTCATTCCGGTCGGAGGTGGAGATCAGGGTTAACCCTGATCTTTTTATATATTTGGATAAATAACATGATTTGCATGGAGGCAATCAGACATGGCAACCCTGTTCAAGACATTAAAAAATGACTGGTCTATATCAGCAACAGTTGCGGGCTTTCTTGCAGTTTTAATTTCTTACTCAGGCCCACTGATTATTTTTTTCCAAGCTGCTCAGCGTGCTCATGTGTCCACAGATATGATGGTGTCATGGATTTGGGGAATTTCAATCGGCGCTGCCGTTTCAGGTATTTATCTTTCGATTAAATATAAAACTCCTGTGATTACCGCGTGGTCTGCACCAGGCACTGCCCTGTTAGTTACCCTATTTCCAAACATCTCATTGAATGAAGCAGTAGCCGCCTATATTACTTCTGCCATCGTTATTTTCTTAATTGGCATTACAGGTTACTTCGACAAATTACTGAAGTGGATTCCGCAAGACGTTGCTGCGGGCATGATGGCAGGTATTCTTTTTCAGTTTGGTATTAGCCTATTTACCGCATCTGATAGCATGCCTTTGATTGTCTTTAGTATGCTCATTGTCTTTTTAGTTGCCAAACGTTTAATGCCTCGCTACACCATGATTTGGGTGTTAGCTGCCGGAGTTTTATTAAGCCTCATTTTGGGCAAAATGAATCCGGTTGATGTGAGTTTTAGTTTAGCGATCCCGCAGTGGATTAGCCTGGAATGGACATGGAACTCAACACTGAATCTCGCTGTTCCTCTTATTTTAGTCAGTCTAACTGGCCAATTTTTACCGGGTATGGCGATTATGAAACTCAGCGGTTATGACACACCAGCCAAACCCATTATTACTGTCACCAGTATTGCCTCTTTAGCCGTTGCCTGTGTTGGCGGTATTACCATTGTGCTTGCATCAATTACCGCTGCTTTATGTATGGGCAAAGATGCACATGAACTGAAAGAAAAACGCTATATCGCAGGAATCGCCAACGGAATTTTTTATATTTTAGGAGGCTTATTTGCTGGCAGTATTGTCATGCTATTTAGCTTACTTCCTAAAGAGTTGGTGGCAGCACTGGCAGGTTTAGCTTTGCTTGGTGCAATTGCTACCAATATTTCTGTTGCCATGAAAAATGATGGTCAACGTGATGCTGCACTTATTACCTTTTTAGCTAGCGCATCAGGTATGCATTTTCTTGGATTAAGCTCAGTGTTTTGGGGTATTTGTATTGGTGTAATCGCCCATTTCATTCTTACCCCACGCTCAACTCCAGCCACAAATTAATTTTTTATCTAAGCTCCCACCACTAAAATAAAGCTTCAAACGCCAAATCAGGATATAAATAATTCGCTATCCCTGATTTGGCAATTTTTATTTAATATAAATTAAATTTCATTTTTAAGATGAGCTTCTAAAATAATTGACTTTAATATTTTTTATTTATTTCCACTTTAATTCCTAATATAAATTTAGCTATATTTCTAGCTGTGATTCTCAGCAATAAAATCTATAAAAAAGATATCTATAAAATCCTTAAAATTCTCACAATACAATATTTAACCCTATTTTAAACATAACAAAAGCAACAACCAAAATTATTAAAATAAACCATATTTTTCAATAACTTATTTTAATAAAAATACAATACCTTAAAGACATAAAGATATATCAATTAGGTTTTTGACTCTATTCCAATAACAAAATAGTTTATTAAAAAATAACGCGATGCTTCACAAATTGGAGGTGAAGAAAATGGACACAAGCAAGGTTAATATTAATGAGTTAATTGATAAAGCCCGTTTTACATCTTTTCATTGGAAAGTTTTAATCTGGTGCTTACTTATTATTATTTTTGATGGATATGATTTAGTTATTTATGGGGTTGCTCTTCCTCTGTTAATGCAGCAATGGTCGTTAACTGCTGTTGAAGCTGGTTTACTCGCCAGTGCCGCTCTATTCGGCATGATGTTTGGTGCCATGATTTTCGGCACACTTTCAGACAAACTTGGACGTAAAAAAACCATCCTGATTTGTGTCACCTTATTTAGCGGATTTACCTTTATAGGTGCCTTTGCCAAAGGACCAACTGAGTTTGCTATTTTGCGCTTTATTGCAGGTCTTGGGATTGGTGGCGTTATGCCAAACGTTGTGGCACTTATGACCGAATATGCACCTAAAAAAATCCGCAGTACATTGGTCGCAATTATGTTTAGTGGCTATGCAATTGGTGGCATGACATCTGCGCTACTCGGTGCATGGCTCGTAAAAGATATGGGCTGGCAAATCATGTTTTTAATTGCTGGTATTCCCTTGTTACTGCTCCCGCTCATTTGGAAATTTTTACCAGAGTCTCTCGCCTTTTTAGTGAAATCTAATCATAGCGAACAGGCAAAAAATATAGTGAGTAAAATTGCGCCTCAAACTCAAGTCAATGCCAATACTCAACTGGTGTTAAATGAAAGTACAACAACAGATGCACCTGTCCGTGCGCTTTTCCAACAAGGCCGTACCTTCAGCACGTTTATGTTCTGGATTGCTTTCTTTATGTGCTTACTCATGGTGTATGCCTTAGGAAGCTGGTTGCCTAAACTCATGCTGCAAGCGGGCTATTCGTTAGGTGCGAGCATGTTGTTCCTCTTTGCACTTAATATTGGCGGCATGGTCGGTGCAATTGGTGGCGGTGCTTTAGCAGACAGATTTCATTTAAAATCTGTCATTACCATTATGTTTATTGTGGGATCAGCAGCTTTAATTCTGCTTGGCATTAATAGTCCACAATTTATTTTATATAGCCTGATTGCGATTGCCGGTGCTGCCACAATTGGTTCACAAATCTTACTCTACACTTTTGTTGCGCAGTTCTATCCAACCGCACTTCGTTCAACTGGCATGGGCTGGGCATCGGGAATTGGCCGTATAGGCGCGATTATTGGACCAGTTTTAACAGGTGCTTTGCTTTCATTTGAGCTTCCTCACCAAATGAATTTCTTGGCGATTGCAATTCCGGGTGTGATTGCTGCACTTGCAATATTTATGGTCAATCTAAAAGCCTCTGTTGCTGCACAAACTCCATCAACTTTTAACCCTCAAAACACGCTTACCCAGCAGTAAACATAAATGTGCCGAGGACTGGCGCATCTTTTTGGAAATGGATTATGGAATTCGTACACCGTTTTAAACCATGTAATTTAGCAATAACCACATTATTCGGTTTATTAACTAGCTCAAGTTTATGGGCAGCAGACACCACTCAACAAAGCGAAGATGAATGGAAGTTCACGCTAAAAAATGCCTATATCAACCGTAATTTTGATAATGATGCACTCAAAGACATTGGCAGTTGGTCTCAGGCAGCCTCATTATTTTATAAATCGAAAATGCATGATACTCCGTTAATCATAGCAGACAAGCCTATTACCATTGGTGCCGATGCTTCCGTTCAATACGCCGTGCGCTTGAGTTCAGACAAACATGTTGCGGACACGGTCTTACCTTTTAATAAGGAAACGCAATCTCAAGCATCTGACTTTTTAAAATACGGCGCAACTTTAAAACTAGGCTACGACAAAACCCTTTTAAGTGTCGGTGAACTCTGGTTAGACTTACCAGTAACGGCTGTGGATGCCAGCCGACAATTGCTTGCCTCTTATTGGGGAGCCAACCTTAAATCGCAACTTTCAGATCAGCTTTATGCCGAAATTGGTCGAGTTGAAAAAGTGTCGCCACGCAATGAAGAGGACTTTAAAAAGTTTTCATTCACGGCAAATGGAATGACCAAAGAATCTGATGGCTTAAATTATATTGACCTGCGCTATCAATTTACGCCGACACTCAAGGGTGAATATTACTTTGGTAATTTAGAAGACCTCTACAATAAACACTATGTAGGACTTGAGCATAATTGGAAACAACCTAATTTTGCCCTCACCTCTAAGTTTAAATACTTCAATGCAAAAGATGATGGCAATACTTTTGATATCGATGCGCAAAACATTGGGGTATTAGAGACACTTAAAGTGAAAAATCATACCTTTGGTTTGGGGTACCAGCAAATTATTGGTGAGTCGGCTTATCCATTACCGGATGGTTTTTTACCAGAAACCTATTTCATTAACTGGAATGCCACTGGCTTCTTTAAAGAAGACGAAAGGTCTTATCATGTGATGTACGGCTACGACTTTAAAGACTATGTGCCTGGCCTAAATGCAATGGTGAAATATGTTTACGGTCATGACTTTAAAGCAGCAAATGGCGAGAAAAACCAAGAAACTGAGTCGAATGTGATTTTAAACTATGCGTTTCAGCAGCCATTGTTAAAAGGCTTTGCCCTGCAATATATTCGAATTGATTACAGCGTAAAACATGGCAATGACTTTGGTGAAGATCGCTTGTTTGTAAACTACACTAAAAAGTTTTAATCATTTTTGATTCAAATGAAGCGGGCTAATTTTGGCTCGCTTTATTATTTTTGTGCCATAAAAAAACGCTCTTACGAGCGTTTTTAATTAATCTAGTACTTAAGCAACATGCTTTTGTACAACAATCGAACCTACTGAATAACCAGCACCGAAAGATGAAATCACGCCATATTCACCATCATCTACTTCGTGGCCTGTACGGTGTAAAGCAATAATTACACCTGCTGAAGAAGTATTGGCGAACTCATCTAGAATAATGGGTGCACGGCTTAGATCTGCATCTTTACCTGCCACATATTTCAAGATTAATTCATTCATGTTGGCATTGGCTTGGTGTAACCAGAAACGCTTAATATCGTTTGCAGTTAACTGCATTTTTTCCAACTGTGCATTAATGATTTTTGCCACCAACGGACAAACATCTTTAAATACTTTGCGGCCATCTTGACGGAATAACTTGTCGTCAACCACTGCATCTTCGCTACGGTTTAAGAAACCAAAGTTATTGCGAATGTTATTTGAGAATTGAGTAAATAAATGAATATCTAAAATTTCAAAACCAGTTTTAGTAGTGGTTTCTTCAATAATAGAAGCGGTCGCAACATCACCAAAAATGAAGTGACAATCACGGTTACGGTAGTCTAAGTGACCAGATGTAATCTCAACATTCACTAATAAAACACGGCGAGCACCTGAACGAATTGCATCTGCCGCTTGTTTCAAACCAAAAGTAGCAGCTGAACACGCAACGTTCATGTCGTAAGCATAACCTTGAATACCAAGTGCCGACTGGATTTCAATTGCCACAGCCGGATAAGCACGTTGCATGTTTGAACAAGCCAAAATTACAACATCGATATCTTCAGCAGTTACACCTGCATTTTCCATTGCCTGTTTTGCAGCAATAACGCCCCACTCTGCTTGAATTGAAAGTTCATCATTTGAACGTTCAGACAAACGCGGACGTAAACGTGTTGGATCAAGAATACCCGATTTTTCAATCACGTAACGGCGCTTAATACCAGAAGCTTTTTCAATAAATTCAGCACTTGAACCACGTAATTCTTCTAGTTCGCCTGCTGCAATTTTCTCTGCATTCTCTTGGTTATATTGTTCCACATAAGCATTTAAACTGTCGGCCAGTTCTTCATTAGAAATGATTTCTGTTGGGTGAAATAGCCCAGTACCTGTGATACGAATGCCCATGTAAAACTCCTAAAAAAATGAATAGGGTCTGTTAATCTTTCATTTATAAATTGCGTTGCCAGCTAAAAACAACATAAACAGACCCCGATCTATTTTAACTGATTCCCAAACGATCCCATAACTTTTGTAGTCGAGTTGGCGAAATAGGCATCTTGGTTTTCATCGGCTGAGAAAATAAAGAAATACGTAATTCTTCCAGCATCAAATACAATTCTTTGATTCTTGGATCATTTTTGAACTTAAATACCTTGTCCATCCATGGATCGACATCGTCAATAGCAGCATGATCTCGCTGTAGATTATTTGGCAATCGATCTAAACGCAATAGCAGCGCTTTTAAATAACGTGGATATTCCTGCCAAAGATCAACTGGCTGACAATAGACAAAATTGCCAAGTGACATTAAATCTAACTGGTCTTCAATATCATCAATACTGCGCCCAAACACGTTTGGATCAAGTACTAAAAGTTGACGACGGATTTGTTGCCACTGAATATAAATATCACTTAATTGCTCAAGTGCTTGCTGCCCATAGCTCAAAAATTGTTTTTTGACCTGTTCTAGCAGTTGATTAAATTCACCAGCATTGATTGGCAAAGTCGTAATTGCCATTTGTAAAGTCGCGTATACCAGCATTTGCTCAAGTTTAGCTTTATCGCCTAAAGGTGAATAAGCCAACGCAAGCGGTTTTGAAATCTGCTTTTTCAACTGGCGAACCAAATCGCCAAGTTGCATATGGACCAGACGAATAATACCTTCTCGATGCTGTTTAATCGCCTCTGCCTGATCGTTAAATGTTTGTATAACCACGCCGGACTCATCTTTCGCCTCAAGTTCGGCAAAAGTTTTAGTTGGCACTAAAGCTTGATATTGTTTAACAACAACACCTGTCACCTTCTGTGAAGCTTCAAAGGTAAAGTTTTCAGGGAAGGTTTTAAATTCACCTTTTTGCTGTTTCACCGGACGATGCGTTTCTACGCGACAACGAGCCTTCAACTCAGCCAAGTCACGGCCTTTGGCGATCAATTTACCTTTTTCATCAATCACCTTAATAAAAGGCACCAAATACGGATCTATGCGTTCAAATGAAAAATCTTTTTCCGTAATCTGCTCACCACGTAAAGCAAACGCCAGATAGCTAAAGATATGTTGTCGCAAATGTACAGCATCAATACCTTGCATGAGCTTATGCGCCGTATCTGGAATTGGTACGAGGTTACGACGTTTATCTTTTGGTAAGGCTTTCAATAAGGCTTCAATGAGATCTAAACGCCAGCCTGGAATCCCCCACGACCAAATATTTTCATCTACCTGAGGCAATGCCTGTACCGGAATTTGGACCGTTGCGCCATCTTCATCATGACTTGGGTCAAAGCGATAAGTAGTTGCCAAACGTAACTGACCATTATGTAAATGATCAGGGAATTGCTGCGTGGTCGGACGGTCATTGAGCCAAAGCGCATCATCTTCTACATATAAATAACGCGGATTTTTTGCTTCTACAGTTGCACGCCAGTCTTCAAAACTACGACGACTCGCAATTTCTTCAGGAATTTTCGACGCATAGAACTGATAAATCGTTTCTTCATCGACCACCAAATCGCGGCGACGTAATTTATCTTCAACTCGCTCTACTTCTTCAAGTTTAAGCAAGTTGTGTTTTAAAAATGGTGGAACTGTCCCCAGATTTCCTGTGGTTAATGCATCACGTAAGAAAATCTCATGTGCAGCAGGTTGATCAACTTTCTCAAAATTAACCAAACGCTTCGGTTCAATAATTAAACCAAACAATGAAATTTGTGCATAAGCATTTACGATACCGGCTTTTTTAGACCAATGCGGCTCGAAATAGTGATATTTCAATAAGTCGCGTGCAGCAAGCAAAATCCATTCAGGATCAATTTTTGCTAATGTACGTAAATAGACTTGAGAGGTTTCCACCATCTCAAAAGCCATCACCCACGCAGTATTGGTTTTATGCAACGTACTCGCAGGAAAAACTTTAGCCTTTTGCTGACGCACTGCCATAAAGGTATTACGTTCATCAGTTTTATTAGCAATAAAAGATAATAAACCTGTTAGTAACGCACGGTGCAAATTTTCATAATTTGCAGGCTTTTCATTAAAACTAAGTTTTAAGCCTTCGGCCAGCTCAACTAGCTGCTGGTGTGTCTGTTTCCATTCACGTAACCGTAACCAGCTTAAGAAATGCTGCTTAGCAAATTGACGACGCTTGTTTTCCGACATTCCTGCTTCACCTTTAGGATTTAAAGTATCCCAAAGTTTTAAATAAAACAGAAAATCTGAATCTGCCTCTTTGAATAGTGCGTGCTTTTGATCAGCTTGCATCTGTTTATCTGCTGGACGTTCACGCGGGTCTTGAACTGCAAGTGCACTGACCACCACCAAAATTTCTTTGAGTACACCAAAATGAGCCCCACCCACAATCATACGTGCGAGTCTTGGATCAATCGGCATACGTGCCATCATTTGGCCGACTTTGGTCAGTTCATTTTTCTTCTCGTTCAGCGCACCTAACTCAATGAGCAACTTACGACCATCATTGACTAGACGGAAATCTGGCGGCTCAATGAAATCAAAGTTTTCCAGCTCACCTAAACCTAAGCTCTGCATTTGCAGAATAACCGATGCCAAGTTGGTTCGCTTAATTTCAGGTTCGGTAAACTCAGGACGACTTAAAAAGTCTTCTTCGCTATATAAACGAATACACACACCTGGAGCAACACGACCACAACGCCCTTTACGTTGATTTGCTGCAGCTTGTGAAATTGCCTCAATCGGTAAGCGTTGCACGCGTGAACGGTAGTTATAACGAGATATACGTGCAAAGCCGCTATCAATCACGTAGCGAATATTAGGAACAGTCAGTGCAGTTTCTGCAACGTTCGTCGCAATAATAATACGGCGGCCCTTTCCACTTGGGCTAAAAATCTTTTGTTGCTCAGAAACGGCTAAGCGTGCATACAAAGGTAAAATTTCGGTATGTCTCGGCCCGTACTTTTGTAAGGTTTCCTGCAATTCTCGAATTTCTTGCTCTGTACTTGAGAAAATCAGAATATCTGCATGTTCTGGATGGCCTTTTTCTTCGGCATCAGCAAAGCATTCCTCTACAGCTTGTACGACTGCACGCGGCAGGTTTTCTTCAAAGTCATCGAACTCGTCGTCATCACTACCACCAATATTCATTTCTGAAATTGGGCGATAACGCACTTCAACCGGATAACTACGCCCTTCTACTTCAAAAATTGGTGCATTATTAAAGTAGTTACTAAAACGATTTACATCTAAAGTTGCCGAAGTCACGATGACTTTTAAATCTGGGCGTTTTGGCAGTAACTGCTTTAAATAACCCATAATAAAATCGATATTGAGTGAGCGCTCATGCGCTTCATCAATAATGATCGTGTCATATTTAGACAAGAAGCGGTCATTGCCTAACTCGGCAAGCAAAATACCGTCGGTCATTAACCGGACAATCGAATCTTGCGAGCCTTGTTCATTAAAACGGATTTTAAAACCAATTGACTCGCCAAGTTTTTCGCCGACTTCTTCTGCAATACGCTGCGACACACTACGTGCAGCTAAACGACGTGGCTGGGTATGACCAATCATACCAGTCAAGCCACGCCCTGCTAACATTGCAATTTGAGGGAGCTGAGTAGTTTTCCCTGAGCCTGTTTCACCAGCCACAATAATGACCTGATGCTTTTGAATCGCTTCTATTAAACGGTCAGCATATTGGGTTACAGGAAGATCCTGATTTAATTTGATTTTTGGTAAACGTTCAAAACGCTGTCTAACTTTTGCATTAGACTGTTCAAATAATTTTTCAATCTCTGCAGTATTGGCTTTTTTATCTTTACGTAAACGATTTAAACGGTAACGATCTCTCGCCATCACCCATTGATCTATATTTAAACCATTCAGCACAGATAAATTTTCCTGAAAATTCAACAATCCTCTATTTTACGCCTTAATGACCATAAGGTAAAACAATTGGTTTTTTATATATTTTTAATTTTTTTACATTTCACCCTTGAATTTTTAGTATGTAAGCTTCATGTTGTTAGGCAAGTTTCTTTTACTATAACTGTCATTTGATTTACATGTTTTTGCAGTCAAATCGAATACAGTATTTGGGGACTTAAAAATCGAAAATTTCATACTTATTCAATTTTCCGATTTTAGTCATGTAAAAATACTATTTCCCCAATAAAGAATTTTTATTTATTCTACATCTCGTAAACAAGTTTAAATATAAACCTCAATCATGGAGACAATGATGAGCTTGATTAATACTGAAGTTAAACCTTTCCAAGCAACTGCTTACCACAACGGCCAATTCATCGAAGTGAACGAAACTAACCTTAAAGGTAAGTGGTCTGTTGTATTCTTCTATCCTGCTGACTTCACTTTCGTATGTCCTACTGAGCTTGAAGACTTAGCTGATAACTACGCTGAATTCCAAAAATTAGGCGTGGAAATCTACGGTGTTTCTACTGACACTCACTTCACTCACAAAGCTTGGCACGACACTTCAGACGCGATCAAGAAAATCCAATACCCATTAATCGGCGATCCAACTTGGACTCTTTCTAAAAACTTTGACGTTTTAATCGAGTCTGAAGGTTTAGCTGACCGTGGTACTTTCGTTATCGATCCAGAAGGTAAAATCCAAATCGTTGAAATCAACGCTGGCGGTATCGGTCGTGACGCATCTGAACTTCTTCGTAAAGTAAAAGCTGCTCAATACGTACACTCTCACCCAGGTGAAGTTTGCCCAGCTAAATGGAAAGAAGGCGAAGCAACTCTTGCTCCATCTATCGACCTAGTTGGTAAAATCTAATCTCTCTTAGATTTTAAAAACCTAAAGAACCATCCTTTATCGGATGGTTCTTTTGTTTTGAATAAGCACATCACATTTTCTACTGATACTTTTACAATTCTGCCCTTCCCCGTTACCTAAACATTGAGTAATGTCAAATAAACAACTGGTTAATTTTTGAGTATGTTTGATATGAAATAAAGGGGTACATTTATGGCGAATACAGCGGTCGTCACTTCATGGAAATACAATGCGACATCGCGTCATTTAAAAATCTTTTATAGCGATGGCTCAGGAGATCTTTATCATCCTGTTCCTGAGTTTGTTTATGACAACTTATTACGTTCAACCGATAAAGCCGCTTTTGTACACAAATACTTAGAATTTAATTTGCACTTTACCCGACTCTCTTTGGTGATTGCCTCATAAAATTATAAAAAAGGCCTGTTCGAAAACAGGCCCCAACTGGAATATGAAAAATTATTTCAGCATAACTATTTTGTGACCACTAAACACAAACCTGCGCCGACAGGCAAAATGCTACTCATGTAATCTGGATCTTTTTTAATTAAGGCTATAAATCGATTTACTTCTGCCGCATGGGATATCACATTATCAACGACTAAAACCCCACCTTTAGGCTTCATTAGGCGTTTTAAATCTGGCCAATAATTTTCATATGCATCGCGTTCAGCATCTAACAAAATAAAATCAAATTTTTCCTGAGCTGCTTTTAAGTAATCGGCTGCATCTCCTACCCAAAATTGAACAATCTCACTGAGCTCTAACTCAGCTACATGACGTTTTGCCTCTGCACTTCGCTTTGCATCAATTTCAACTGTAATGACTTGCCCACCAGTCGCTTGGGCAGCTTCGGCAAGCCACAAAGTTGAATAGCCTGTTGAAGTGCCAATTTCCAAAATAGACTTGGCTTGCTGCATACGAATAAGCTGGGAAATTAGCTGAGCAGATTCTACTTCTATATTACGATATCTTTGTAGACGATCGGATTGCTGTGAGTCATGCTGTTTAAAGGTGTCATATAAATCAGCAACTCTTTGTAAGAAAATAGTATTTGGCATCTATTTTACTCCTTCTTTATATGACAGCCATTTTATTTAAGTACTTTGTATTAATTTAAAACGCGGTACGATGCTACCATCACTCATTTGCACGGTTTCAGTAAACATATCAAGTGGTCGAACCCAAGTTGAATAATCACCATATAAACATTGATAAACGACCAATTCCTCTTCAGTTTCACTGTGTTTTGCTACAGAAAAAACTTGATAGAGATTACCTTTATAATGCTGATAAATGCCGCGTTGCAATGACATGAAAGTACCTTTTAATGTTATGACATAAAATCTTTACAGCCATATAACATATATAAATTTTCAAACACTTTCACTTTAAAATACTGCAAAACTAAAAATGAAATTAAGATGCTCTTTTGCACTTTCTTAACTTACGCGTTGTTGCAAACCAACATTCAAAAAAACGATTAAATTCATAAAAACATACTGTTTTACCTATTCATTGTTTTAACGTACTATGCATCTATTGAAAGAATTTGGATGCATTGGAGTAAAAAACAGATGTTAGATCAAAACATTAAAACTCAATTAAAAGCTTACCTAGAACGTTTAGAAAGTCCAATCGAATTA
>NZ_JAALLK010000017.1:0-72158 GCF_011075215.1 Acinetobacter sp. EKM10A
TATTGATGTTTATAACATCATTTGGGGAGCAAAATATCACTTATAAGTGTTGTTCAAATTTCCTGATCCACCTCTAACCATTCAATAATTCAAATAAAATGTATTTCAACACTTGCATGCACAATTTCTTCATGGATAGAGAGTGCCTGTTTCACTACATCTGGTGTTAAATCTACACCTGTACTCTCTAAAGCCAAGATGCAAGAAAACTTGCCTCTACCAACTTTCCAAACATGTAAATCAGTAATATTAACTTGAGGAAATTCCTCTATAACCTCTTTGATTTCATCAACCACAGGGTGAGACATTTCTGCATCGAGTAGTGTCTTTCCTGTCTCATTTAATAATCCCCATGACCATTTAGCGACAAGAATAGCTCCAACTACACCTAATAGTGCATCTAAGAAACTCCAACCAAAATATTTCCCCGCAAACAATGCAACAATTGCCAATACAGAAGTAACCGCATCAGCTACTACATGCAGAAACGCCGCCTTTTGATTTAAGTCATGATGATCGTGGTGGTGGTCGTGTTCATGGTGATGATCATGCTCGTGGTGATGGTGGTGGCCTCCGTCATGTAATAACCATGCACAAACCAAGTTTACCAATAAACCAACAATTGCAATTGGTATTGCCTCATTGTAATGAATATTCACGGGATTCATTAATCGATCGATAGATTGAATACCCATTAAAAGTGCTACAACCATAAGTAAAATAGCACTACTGTACCCTGCTAGAATCTCAATTTTCCAAGTACCAAAACTAAATCGCTGATCATGAGCATAATGTCGGGCCATTCGATATGCGAAATAAGCTAAGCCGAGAGCAACCATATGTGAACTCATATGCCAGCCATCTGCGAGTAAGGCCATCGAATTAAAAATCCATCCCCCCAATATCTCTAGTACCATCATGATTGCTGTAAGAATTGTCGCAATCAGTATTTTCTTTTGTGCTAAAGGATTTCCTTCATCGAATTGATGAGAATGACGACGATCTAAGTTACTATGAAGTTGCATAAATTTTATCTTTCCAAGATACTCCCCCCAGTATATATTTTTTTTAGGAAAAATCATGTCTCATTTGCATCAAGATAAAAAAATACTTAATCGCATCAAGCGGATTCAAGGACAGGTTACTTCTGTTGAAAAGTCATTATTAACACCTGAAAGCTCTTGTCTTGAAGTATTACAACAAGTTGCAGCAATTAAAGGTGCTGTTAATGGGTTAATGCAGCAACTTCTTGAACAACATTTAAGAGAACATGTATTGAAAGGGGATCAAAATTTTGATGAAGAAGAAATGAAACAGTACTTATTATTATTAGATCGTTATTCAAAATGAGTAGAACAAAATGTTCTACTCATTTTTATTATTAATGGCAGTGACGATCCCCTGTCTTGCTATTCGTGTGGCAGCCTGAAGAATCAGTACCACCTGAATGAGCAAAAGCATTTGTTACCGCAAGCCCCATTAAACATACCAAGATTAGTTTTTTCATGTTGTTCCCCTTTTTTTATTGAACAATAAAATAAGCTTATAATTGTACAACAAACAAACGGAATCTTTCTAAGTCATTAGTCGAAAAAGAGTTATTTAGGCCACTTTTCATGATAGTCATCAATAATATATTCATGGACGTGTACTCCATTGATTCGATGCTGCTGCAAATGCTCATGATCTGGAGGTAAATCATCATGACTGTGGGGTAAAAGAGCCTCATCCTGTGATGGCCACAAACGCATTGCAAGTAATAAAGAAATCGTTGCAATCACTGCCATCGGTATAAAAGTTTGTAATGTTCCTATGTTAGTAGTGAGCCATCCAACCAAGGGATAAGTCACTAACCAGCAAGCATGTGAAAACGCAAATTGCGCTGCGAATAGAGAGGTCCTACTCTCACTCGATGCAGATTTTCGAATCAAACGGCCTGTAGGTGTTTGTGAAACAGAATATCCAATACCAAGCACAAACCAAAGTACAAGCAAACCATTATAAGATGTAATGAAATAACCACTTAACAGCCCAATTACAAGAATTGTTGTTCCCGTCAACATCACTGATCGATCTGGGAACTTATCCAATATCTTAGGCAAAATGAAAGCCGAAAGCATTGAACCAAATCCAAATAAACCAAAAGCCCAAGTAGTCGCATTTTCAGTTAGCTTAAATGTCGATTGAACCAATACCACGGTATTTACAATCACTACAGCGCTTGCTGACGCAATTGCTAAATTGAGAGCAAGCAATGCTTTAAGTCTAGGCGTATTAAAATAAATTTTAGCTCCCTGCTTAATACGGCTATAAACACCTCTAAACGCAGGTACTTTGGCAACTGGTAATTTCGCACTTACCACAAACAAAGCAGAACCGATAAAACCTAATACCGTTCCCAAAAATAAGTTGTGATAACTCATCAAAGTTAATAAAAATGCCGCGAGCATCGGACTAATAATATTTTCTAAATCATAGGCCAATCGTGATAATGATAGCGCATTGGTATAGTCTTTTTCTTCAGGTAAAACATCTGGAATCATTGCCTGAAATGTTGGTGTAAATGCAGCAGAAGCAGATTGCAAAATAAAAATGAGAATATAAATTTGCCAAATTTGTGTCACAAACGGTAGACACAATGCTGTTAATGCTCGAATAACATCTAGCCCAACCAATACTTTTTTTCTTGGTAATCGCTCAGCAAATGCAGATGCTATAGGCGCTACACCGATATAAGCAATCATCTTAATTGCCAATGCAATACCAAGAACTTGGGCTGCTTCCCCCTTTGCAATATCGTACGCCTGTAAAGCTAGGGCGATTGTGATTAACCCCGTTCCGATTAGCGCTATTACTTGGGCCAAAAACAAATGCCGATATGTTGTGTTTTTTAGTACTTCTAGCATCTTATGGATTCCTTTTAGAACCTGACTTCTTTAGCAATTGAATCTCCTTGGAATATTATTCCAAGGAGATTGATCAAAACTTAAAAGACTTTCTTCATTTCACTAAACTGCCCTTCTACAAGTAGAGTTACAGTCACTGGATTTTCCGTACGGTTACGCCAGAACCAACCATGCTTGCCATCAAAAGCTGCCTTTAAGACACCCTGCTGAGTTGTTTCATTCTTTCCTTTTCCATAGCCATGATAGAACCCTTTAGGAGCGTTCACTGGATCACCATGGGTATCATAATTAAGACCACCTCCAACAGCTTTCCAGTCAAAGTTGACACTTGCACTTTGTGGCATCGTCAGTTTCACTTCGGTTGCTTGGCCCGGTTTAAGCTCAATACTAATGCTCTCTTTATTAATAGCAGGCATAATCATTTGAGCATTATCAGTTGCCGTTTGAGTCGAAGTTTCTACTGATATTTGTTCAACACTATTCACTGCCTGTGCAGCATTGATACCATTTTCTGACTCTTCAGTTAGTGATTGTTTGATTTCTCCCATTTTCGTTAAACCAAGCACTTTACCCATACCTGTCGGATCAATTGCATACTCCGCAGGCATGACACAGGTAACTAGCACAATAACGGCACTTACGGCAGCAATTGCTGTTGATTTAATTAACTTTTTTGATGAAGGTAATTCGATATCTTTTGGAATTTCAGCGTTATACATAATTTAGATCCTTATTGAGTAATGAAGCCAGTAAGTTGATAGCCAACAAGTAAAAAACCGAGGAACATGAGGAAGACATTGCTTTGATAAGCTGTTTTAAAGAAATAAGGTGTCTTTCTCCAAAACGTCATTAATAACAAGATGATGCACAGAGCCATAAACTGGCCTAATTCAACCCCAATATTGAATGAGATTAAATTTGCCAACAGTCCATCACTCGGAACTTCATATTCCTGAATTTTTACTGCGAGTCCAAAACCATGAATCAGACCAAAAATTAAAGTCGCGATTTTCGTGTTTGGTTGAAAACCAAACCAACGCTGATAAGCCCCCAAGTTATCTAGAGCCTTATAAACAATCGAAAAACCAATGATTGCATCAATGATGTAGGCGTTTATCGAGATATTGTAATAAACACCCACCAGCATCGTAATCGAATGCCCAAGTGCAAATAGGCTGACGTACAAGCCGATATCTTTCATTCGGTATAAGAAGAAGATAATGCCAACAAGAAATAGTAAATGGTCATATCCAGTGACCATATGCTTCGCACCCAAATAGATGAATGGAATCACATGAATGCCATAAATTTCTTGAATATAGCCCTTATCACCTTCCGCTACTCCATGAGCAAAAAGTGTAGGGCTTACCAATGTAATGAATAAAGCAAGTAATAGCTTTATGTAAGCACTTAATTTCACAATGTGTGAAGCAATAATTTGCATGTATATCAAACTCCAAAATTTAAAATGAATTGAAAATCCATTAACTTTTTGGGCGGTTTAAAAATACGACTCACCATCAGATAAACATATTCTTTTGACCAATCTAAAATCGAAATCCCTTTTAAGAGATGAGCTAAAGCGGCCGATTTAAGTACGTCATAGCCAACAAAATGTTCATAGTAATTATCTTGGTGACTATGTGAATGTTGTTGGCTTATCTCATGATGGTGAGAGTTAATTGCATCAATTGAAACGTGTCTCTGAAATTCATTTTCAGTTACATGCTCTTTAAAGTGCAAACATAAAGCGAGACTGATCATGCAGACTAGCAACATCATCACAAATTTGTTTTGTTTATCTCGCAATATATTTGTCATTAAAGATGCCCCTAAACAACCTGTTTAGCAGCTTCGTTTGATTTTCTTGACCTACCTTGGTTAAACCACACATATAAGGTTGGCAAAATAATCAAAGTCAGTAAGGTTGATGAAATAATCCCACCAATAACAACAGTTGCAATTGGGCGCTGAACTTCAGAGCCAATGCCTACGTTTAAGGCCATCGGAATAAAACCTAATGAAGCGACTAAAGCTGTAATCAACACGGGACGGAGTCTTTCCATTGCACCATGTTTCACTGCATCAATGACACTTTCACCTTGAACTCTAAGTCGCTGAATGGCTGAAACAAGAACCAAACCATTCAGCACAGCAACACCCGATAAGGCAATGAAACCCACAGCCGCAGAAATTGAGAATGGAATATCACGTAGTGCTAAAGCAATCACACCACCTGTTAGTGCAAATGGCACACCTGTGAATACCAAGATACTGTTTCTAACATTACCTAAAGCCATATAGATCATGGCAAAGATCAGAATTAAAGCAATCGGTACTACAACCATAAGACGATTTGAAGCAGATTCCATTTGCTCAAACGTACCGCCCCAAGTCAGCCAATAACCATCTGGTAATTTAAAATCAGCATTCAGCTTAGATTGTGCTTCTGAAATGTAACTACCAATATCAGTTCCACGAACATTTGCTGTAATGACGATACGCCGTTTACCATTTTCGCGAGAAATCTGGTTTGGTCCTTGAACGTTTTTTAACTCGATCAATTCTGATAAAAGAACACTCGAACCATCAGCTAAGCTCACAGGAATCTGATACAGCTTTTCTAGATCTGTTACCGAGTTTTGATCCATACGTACCACAATGTCGAACTTTCGATCTCCTTCAAACACCTTACCTACTGTCTCACCTGTGATTAGGCTAGAAACCTGTTTTTGTACATCCTCTGCATCAAGCCCATAGTTGGCAATCATGTCTTTTTTCAGCTCAACAGAAACCATGGGTAAACCAGACATCTGTTCGACTTTAAGATCAGCAGTACCTTTGACTCCCTCTAAAATCTTAGCGGCAGCGTTTGCTGATTCAAGCAACTGCTCTAAATCATCACCATAAATTTTTACGGCAACATCTGTTCGGACACCTGAAATAAGTTCGTTAAAACGCATTTGAATCGGCTGTGTAAACTCATAATTGTTTCCATATACGCCTTTAGATACGCGTTCAATTTCAGCAACAACCGCAGACTTTTCCTTATCAGGATTAGGCCACTGACTACGAGGTTTCAGCATGACAAAGTTATCTGCTACGTTAGGTGGAACAGGATCAGTCGCAATTTCAGCAGTCCCCACTTTGGCAAAAATAGTCTGAACTTCTGGAATTTTCTTAATCTCTTTTTCTAACGTGTATTGCATTTCAATTGCTTGAGTCAACGACGTACCAGGGATACGCAAGGCATGTAGTGCTACATCTCCCTCATCCAAGGAAGGTATAAACTCTGAGCCTAAACGAGTCGAAAGACTTGCACTAAAAACAAAGAAAATAGAGACAAAAGCGATTAGCAAATATCTGTGATTTAAAGACCAATCTAGAATTGGGTTATAAAATCTTTTGATGCCATGGACGATTTTTGACTCTTCTTCTTTAATTTCACCAGTAGTGACCAATGCCACCATTGCAGGGACAAACGTAATTGAAAGAATCATTGCTGCCACTAAAGCCATAACCACTGTTGCAGCCATTGGTGTAAACATCTTTCCTTCAACACCAGTCAGAGTCATTACAGGTAGATACACCAAGATAATGATCAATTGACCATAGAGAATCGCTTTGCGGGATTCTTTAGTCGCCTCAAACACAGTCGTAAAGCGTTCTTGCCTTGTTAAAACTCGCCCAAGCTCTTTTTGTTTAATTGCCAACTTTGCTAAGGAGGCCTCAACAATTACAACAGCACCATCTACAATAATCCCGAAATCTAGTGCCCCAAGACTCATAAGGTTTGCACTAATTTTCTGGTTCACCATACCTGTGATTGTCATCAGCATGGATAAAGGAATGACCAAAGCGGTAATCAGCGCAGCACGGAAGTGACCAAGAAATACAAACAGAACAACGATTACCAGAATCGCACCTTCTAAAAGATTCTTTTTCACCGTCTGTATCGTTGCATCAACCAAAGTTGTACGGTTATAGACAGCTTTTGCTTCCACACCTTCTGGTAATGATTTTTGAACCTGTTGTAGCTTTTGATCAACAGCGTGAGCAACATTTCGTGAGTTCTCACCAATAAGCATGAATGCTGTACCCAGTACAATTTCTTGCCCATCTTTAGTTGCAGCACCTGTACGTAATTCGTGACCAATAGATATTTTGGCAACATCTTTCAATCTGAGGATATAACCATTGCTCGTCGTAATCGGGATATTCTGGACTTGCTCAATCGAGTTAATTTGAGAATCAGAACGAATTAAATACTGTTCACCATTTTTCTCAATATACCCCGAGCCTTTATTCATGCTGTTCTTAGAGATAGCCTCTAAAATTGTCTTCTGATCCAGCCCTATGCTACGTAAATAAGCATAATCAGGTTGAACTACAAATTGTTTGAGATAACCACCAATGGTATTGATTTCATTAACACCCTCTACATTTCGAAGCTGAGGTTTAATCACCCAGTCTTGTAAGGTGCGTAATTCCGTTGGTGAAAGTGGATTAGGATTGTTCTTGGCATTTTCAACGGTATACATGAAGATTTCGCCAAGTCCTGTAGAAACAGGCCCCATAGAAGTTGCAATTCCAACGGGAAGATTTGGTGTCACTCCTTGTAGCTTCTCATTGACTAATTGTCGGGCAAAATAAATATCCGTCCCTTCTTTGAAAATTGCCGTTACTTGAGATAGACCATATCGAGATACGGAGCGTGTATAGTCTAAATTTGGAATACCTGCCAAAGCAGTTTCAATGGGATAGGTCACTTGAGACTCCATCTCCATTGGAGAGAGTCCTTGAGCTTCACTATTAATCTGGACTTGTACATTCGTAATATCAGGGACTGCATCAATCGGTAACTTGAAATAGTTATAAACCCCTAATGCACCAACAAATAAAAATACGATAAGTACAAGCCAACGATTCTTAATCGAGAGCTTAACAATCTGGTCAAACATAGTCGCTACTCCCCTTAGTGGTCATGAGTAGCGCCAGATTTCCCTAGCTCTGCTTTTAAAAGATATGAATTTCCAGCGGCATAAACCTGTCCTACGCGTAATCCAGATTTAACTTCCACATACCCATTGTACTTTTCACCAAGCTCCAGAGGCCTAGCTTCAAAATCATTGCCAACACGAATGAATACAACATCCCAATCACGGAAGCTCTGTAGAGCATCTTCACGCACAACCATCGGCTTCAAACTTTGATTTTCAAAAATTTGGGCCGTGATTAACTGTCCTGAGCGCCACTTAAACTGGTTTGGTACTTCAATAAAGACCTGTGCTGTACGTGTCTTTGGATCAATGACATCACTGATATATTTAATTCGTCCTAAAGCTTCTTCTGTATCCACAGGGCTTTGAGGTTTAACTTTAACCTTATTGTTAGGATTTATAGCATTTAGCCTGTCAGCGGGAACATTAACAACTGCTAAAAGTTGAGAAGTATTTGCGATTTTAAAAATAGGTGTTGAAGAACTTACATTTGATCCAACAGCACCAAGGACTTCTAATATTGTTCCAGACATTGCAGCACGAACTTCAACAGTACCATTACTAGAACCACCATAAGAGTTGATTAAGTTATTCAACTCATTTGCACGAGTTTGTGCTGCGTCAAAGTCTCGTTTTGCTGAAATATAATCAATTTCAGGTGATACACGCTTTTGCCATAGCGCTCGTTCCTGTTCCATTTTTTGACGAGCAAACTGTAGGCTGTCCAAAGCAACTTTACGATCGGCATTCAAACGAATTACATCTTGGCTTTGAACTACAGCAAGTAAGTCTCCCTGACTCACCTTATCACCTAGATTACGGTAAGTTTTGATCAATGTCCCACTGGCTTTAGGCGTAATAAAGCTTTCAAAATTATCAGGAAACTTCAGTTCGCCTTTTAACTCCAAAGCATTTTCAAACATCTTTGATTCAACTTTTAAAAGCTCTAATCCACTGCTCTTAATACTACTGTCCAACATGGTGACACGGCCTTCCTTCGTATCCCATTTCCAAGTATGCTTTTTCCCTTGATAATCAACGTTTATCATCATTAAAAAGGAATGTGGCTCGTAAACAATTTCATTCCCAATTAAGTAATCACTCTCAGGTTGAAATTGAATATTTTGCTCGGCATCCAAACGTTTGATGTAGATATTTGCTGTTAAGTCTTCAGGTTTAAGTAGTTTATCTTTCAAATACCCATAAACACGGAGGTGTGGTTCCACTCCTTCCTCAAATATCTTGACCTCAGCAGAGAAATCTCCATCTCGATATAAACGACCACCGTGAGGCCCTTTCTCATCTCCAGCCACAGCTACTTTTTCTTCGGCGACCTCACCATGTGCGCTCGCTTGTGTTTTATTGCCCGATTTATACCAAGCAATTGCACATAAGACGATAAGTAAGGCAACGACACCAGTTGCAATCAATGTATTGGTTTGTTTATTCATATTCTTGCCCTTATTCTTGATCTAAATGAGTAATGTAGTTACGTTCGACATCTGCAATTTCAGTTTGCAAAGCCAACCACATATCGAATCGAGCAAGATGTTTGTCTAACCAAATTTGCTTAATATTATTGAATTCAAGTAAAGAGTTTTTCCCTGCTTGGTATCCCATTTCAGCAATTCGGAGACTCTCATTTGTTGCGGGCAAAACCGTTTGATCATATTGCTTAATCGCATCAATCAAGTTGGAAACCTCAATAGCCTTGTTTTCCAATTCAATTTTAGAATTACGATTCACAAGCACCGACTGTGTTTCTGCTTTCGTATGCTCTGCTTGAGCGATCGCAATATTGCCTTTATTTCGACTAAAAATATTGAGGGGTATTGATGTCGAAACCTGAAAGACTTTGTCATTGGTTTCTTGGTAGTTTCTAACCCCTACTCCCAAAGTAATATCTGGTATTGCTTCTTTACGAGCCAACTCAAACTGAGCTTTTTTCAGCTTTGAACTTAAAGTTGCTTCTTGCTCAGACAAACTTATTTTGTCTGTGAAATTAAAGCTTAGCGGAACCTCCAATGCACTACTGGGCAGGTTGGAAGTGAACTTAGAACATAGATTTTTCTGGAACTGAATCTTCTTCACTTCATTTTGATGGCGCAATTTCGACTCAGATGAAAGTGCTATGCTTAGTTGAGCATCGGAAGGAATTACTCGCCCGTACTTAAGACGTTCGGAAAGAACGTTAGCTTGTCTGGCATTCAATTTACTCTCAGAAGAATAAATTTCAGCACGCTGAGTAGCTACATACCAGTTCGCCATACAGATTCTTAAATCTGCTTTGAGTTCAGCCTGACGCTTTGCTATTTCGAACTGATTACGATCACCTTGAAAACTCGCAATCTGTTTTCTCAAGGAAAGTTTATTACTGAGGGGGATCTCTTGTGATAGCCCCAGCAAGGTTGTTGGGCCATCCAAATCTTTCAATTTTGAATTACCGAGATTATCCAACTCCATATTGAAAGTCGGATTAATTAATCTGCCAGCAAACTTTTGATTGATTTCATAAGCTTGCTCGGACTGCTGTAAGCTATTGAGTACAGCATCATTTGCGATTACCTGCTTTTGTAGTTCTGCATAATTCGTTTCTGCGAATACATTTGCTGCTGTTGCTACAAATCCACAGGTAAGAAATATCTGATATTTTTTAGACATGACTTTACCTATACAAAAAAATTAAAAACTATTTTTTGTATAGAAAGATCAATTACGTAGGACGATTAAATCTTTAGAGAAAGTATAAGAATTACTAAATACTAGAGGGGATCGCCGCTTTAAAAAGACTCGATAAACGGGCTTTTCAAAAAGCTGGAAAAAGAATAAAACTAGTGGAAGTGCGAAACTAAGAATAAAGATTGGATCTATGCTGAAATCACTATCAGAAGAAATTGGCTTTACTGAATGATGATAGATCGGCTCATCAAAATTCTTCCACGTATGTGCTTCTGCATCATGATCAGCAGAACTTTTTAGAGAATCATCTGAGTGCTGTAAAGACCAATGACTAGAAGCATCATCCTCTACAATGATACTCAACTCATGCTGATGTTCAATATTTTCAAGTAGAACAGGCGCCCACGCATGAACTCCCGTAATTGTTATGGTAAACAAAAACAGGACAAATGCGAGTATAAGCTTAGAAAACCTACTTGAACGCATAGTCATGAACATACTTCTGATTTGCTACCAAAATACTAAAAAGCGTTATTAAAGTAAATCCATCTCTCAAAAATTCTAGGAGTGAGTATTTTCTTATCTACAGTCCAAAATCTGCAAAAAAAAGAGTACAAGTACTCTTTTCTAACTAGGTCCATTTCAATTGAGAGCCTGCACAGAATGCTGCAACCCTTTCTGAATGTCTTGAACATGAGTTAAATCACTAAGCTGCTGACCCTGCTCTGGTTTTGGTTCATTGATATAAAACTCCTCAACAATATCCAGTCCCTCCTCACCTCCTACCTCAAATCTGGCATTACCATAACCTAGCCTTGCCACATGATCTAAAGCCTCCTGATAAAACCCTGCTGTCTTGCTTTGTCCATCGATCTGTTTGGCTGAAGTAATGGCTTCTTGTAGATTGATTCCATCACGTAAGGTTAAGTCCACGTAATAAATTGGGGTACGGTAACTTTGCGTTGTGCTTTTTCCTCGTAAGGTCAGTTGCAATGGCAAACATGAAAGTAAATCACCTGAAGCCGCATGGTAATAACGAAGCCGTGCAGCTAAGGTACGAATGCTATTGAAACCTGTAGTCCTAAAAATGAATGTACCCAACTCATCCGACTCATCTAGATTGACGTAAAGCCGCCCATAAGGCTTGCAGTGTCCACCTTGGGCCAAGGGGCATAAATCAGGTGATGGACATGGATGCTGTTCAACCCCGTTTTGTCCAAGTCGCTGACAGGTTTCACCATTACCAGTACAGATGGGCCGACCAGTTTGTCGGTCGAATAGAGTGTACTCAGCTCGCAAGTTGAGTTCAGGATCATTAAAAATCATCCGGACAGGAATGGTTCTGAGTTTCTGGTTTTGTGCCTTGGCTCTTAGCTGCTCATCCAGTGGGTGTTTCACCCAGCCATCCTTATTCTGAATTTGGCTAGTAATCGTAAATTGATCATCTTTTTCAGGCAGACGTTTACCATTCTTTTCGACCACTTTACCGATACTAATTCTGCCGAGTATTGGCGGTGTAATCGCTAAACCTTTGATCATGTTGTTTGTCCTATAAGTAAAATTTTACTGATTACCCCTTGCTATGTAAGTAAACAGAAATATGAAAAGCTACGACTTCGCAAAAACCGCCATTGTTGGTCTACCGCTCCTTCGGGAGTCGGTAGATCGGGGGTGGTTTTTTTGCGCTTTTGGGAAGAATGGATATTTCATGCATATATAGTTAGCGATATAGATGCATGGTTTTGATCGGGTCAGTCATCATTGCTATAGATTTGAAAACGTCGTGTCCCCACCTTGTTTTGTGGAAACTCATTGATTAGTTCAGGATGCATTTTCAATACAGCCTTATTATCTAAAGCAATGGAGTCTTTAGATCGTTTCCACGTCACTGAACCATTGGCAAAAGTTGCTCGTTCAGCATCTTTCATTAACATCTGAATTTGATGCTTAGTTTCATCAAAGCTGTTTTGGTGTTTTTCAATATGATGCTTTTCTTGAATCAGTTGAGCAAACAACTGATTGGCTTGTTCATTTTGACTGAGATCTTCGACACTGAGTGGAATATGTTGAGGATAGAGTTGCTGAATGGCTTTAGCTGCCGATTCACTGGCATCGACTGAAGGTGGCGTGTCATTTTCCACACACTCCCAAAAGTATCGCTCTGCATTCACAATATGTTGAATGACTGATTCACTGCGTGCCACTTTATAGATACGAGTTTCATGACCACAGATCAGCACACAAATATGCGCTGCCTTTTTGCCTGTTACAGCGAGTTGATGTTGCACCTGACACAATACGTATAAAGGCACACCATCTCGCCATAACTTTGCTCCATATTCCCCTGCGGTTTTGCATTCTAAAATCTGTACTTCCTCACTACCTACCACCGAGTAATCTAAGTTAGCCAGCATAAAATGCTTATCCTCATCAGGATGTTGTAGTACGGCATTGATACGACGAACTTTGTTGTTGGTATGCATGCTGTAGTATTCAGCGACCAAAGGTTCAAGTTGTTTACCCCAATATAAAGGGGCATGACCTGTGCTTTCATCTTCAATGGATTGTTTAACTCGACCTGTCTTGATCATCCACAGTTCTAGCATCGACATATAGGGATTAAGTCCACAGGCTGCGGCACAGTCACTACTGCCAATACCTTGGCGTCTGACTTCAAGCCATTCTGCTTGAGTCATATTCTTTGTATTGACCAAGCGTTTGGCTGTGAATAATTTTGGGGCAATAAATGGGGTACTTGCCTGTTGCATAGATGGATTTAAAATTGCGGTATTCATATTGAAGTCCTGATTATTTTGCTATGTAAAATGATGGGGATCACAAAAAATGGGCATAAAAAAACCACAGCCGAAGCTATGGTTTTAATAATTTTTAAAATTCGAAATTCCATTTAAAAATGCTTAGTTAGGTCTAACTTTCCATGATTGAAAAATGTATATTCCGCACTATGCAAGCATGTTAAGTGCCTGTTCCAATCCTCGTTGTTTGATCGATGCGCCAGCACCAAACCAAGCTGAATCAAGCCGGTGATCGGTACTCATGGCACGACGTTCGTGGTCTATAAATTCTGTGATTGAACACAGTAATCCATAGGCTGTTCCTTTGGCTGAACTTAGCTCCGCACCTCGTCCTTGACCATTAAACATTTCCATAGCTCGACTCATCGATTTGGCATTTGGTTCAGCTTTGTCCTTGCCATTGGCTTGGGCTTGTAAGGCTACATCACGGTAGAACTGGATGATGTTGTCCTCCTGATCCACCACGTTGTTCATTGTGCTGTTATTGAACACGGCATCAAAGTAAGCGGATGCTTCCATCTGACTCACTTTACGTTGTGTCAGTTGCTTCATTTCATACATGTGTTCATCCCATGCACGTACTGAAATACCGAGTTGCTGTTTGACCTTATCAGCATCAAATTTAGTACTGTGTGGAACTTTGACCACACCTGCACTGCTGTTCTGTCCTTTTAAGGCAATCGCTAAAGTATTGTTGCACACTACTCGGATCGAGGTAAATTGTGCGGTGGTGGCAAGGGTTCCGTCACATGCTGTTGCCAAGAGCATATAGCCATTACTGACATCTTTGCCCTTCAACATGGATGTTTGCCCTGTACGTGCTAGTGCCCAGAATTTCTTGCCACCTTTGAGTACACCTGCGGTTTCAAGTTCAAAACCTGATTGCTCGGTGAGGTCACGATAGAATTCTAAAATCTCTCTCGGTTGCACTTCCTGAAAGCGTTGACTGACGACTGACAGTGGAGCATGGGTATCAGAGCGATATAAAACTCGTTGTTCTTCATAAGGCATGATGATGCTTTGCCCACGGTCATTCTGCGCCATATAACTGACATTAGAAGATTCAATCCGCCAATCCATACCTGCCTGCTGTGCCCAGACTTCAATCGGTTGGTTTTGTGTCAGTTGATTCCCTAGTCCGTGCCAAGGGGTTTCTCCGACATACGCCATTTGTTCAAGTTGATGTGCCATAGTTTTATTCCTTTTAATTTGAAAATGAAATTTGAATTTGTGTGGTTACTAACGATCTTTAATGCAAAAGGTGCGCTGGAAACTTTTGGTAGCAGTTGTGGCAGAAGCATAAATTCTGCTGTGGTGGTGTGCTTTGTTCGGTAAATGAATTCAACACACTGCCGAGTACCGTTCCTGCTATTCCACCGACAATCGGTGGCAGATTGAAAGACTTTGCGACCGTGGTTCCCAATGCACCCAATGTGGTCGGTGTGACCAAATTGGTTAAGGTCGTATTTGATTGTTGTGTACTTGCTTCAACCAATATCACATTCGTTGAATGGCAAAAGGGACAGCTCAAGCTCATAGCTCGACTCCTTAAATTTTGTGCATAAAAAAAGCCTGCTCGATGGCAGACTTTGTTTTCATATTTTCATGAAGAACTCAAAAGAGTTTCATGATTCTCATTAGGATATTATGTGTCTGAAATTATTTGGAATAACTTTTAATTTACTAATTCAATTAGTAAATAATCTCTCCAATTTTTTATTTCAAATACAACTATCAATATTATTCCAACACTCAAGCAGGTTTAAGCTGATGAGTACGATTAGGCTGTGCTGAATCAGGTTTGGCAAGTTCCCTATAAATCTCTAATTGACGATTAATTTCATTAATTTTTGGCTGTAGATCAACTGATATAAAATTACTTGACTCATCAATAGCCACCCAACCAGCTTGAACCTTTTCCATTTCATTACCTTTTTGCAACTTATGTAATATCCATTGGTTCAGATGATAGGCACGCATATAAGCTTCATGTTGATAGATCAATAAAGTACTAAAAGTAATAATACGATCAGCATTATTCAACATATGAGTTTCAAAACTTTGTAGCTGTTTGAATAGCACATTTGTTCGATGAACCAATAAATTTTCATTGAACCACGCTGCGAATTCAATGAGTAATTTCACTACGATATCTCTCTGATTACACAAGGCTTCTCGATTCATACTATTTGCACCTGTAGAACCAGCAACCCCTCCCATATATGCACCAATACCACTCGCAACAATGACTCCAACACCACCTGTAGCAAGACCTGCTAATGCGCCGAGTAGCATTGACCCTGTCATTGCACCTCCAGCAATTGCAGCAGTTTCTTTGCCAACATTTTTTAAGTATTGCTCGCCATCCACTTTACCTGAATTAAAATCACCATAATTACGATATGCCGCTAAACCAATCGTTAATAGTGGGATTGGTAGCATATCTCCTACATCCGCAAAATCTGAAACTTGCTCTAGTCCTACACCAGTAGTTTCCTGAACAGCTTCATAGCTTAAAGTGGTATCCACTAACACCATCGGATGATTACCTAGCTGCTCTGCAAGTTCACTGTTCACAATCACTGGAATATCTGGATACTTATCAAAATGACTTAATACATAATCAGCATCCATTGAGCACTTAACTTGCATCGGTGTGCCATCAACAATCAAATCATAACCAGCTTGGTTTGCGCTATCGGGAAATTCAACTGTATGTCCTTGTTGTTGTAAATTCAGTGCAACCTGTTGTTCAGCAACATAACCAGTTAAACGAGTCACTGCTCCTGCACTATCTAGTGTATTCGCTGAAATGTCTTGTAAAGTATTTAAGTTTTCAGGATTTCCTTTTGATGCAAAGCTCAATGCATCTAATACAGATGGATCAATATGTGCATAATCCCAAATTAATCCTAAAGAATATGCGGATGCCGTTAAGCCCACACCCACCTTTAGCCCTTGATCAGATAATATTTTTTCTAGCTCTTTTTGTGCTTTTTGATTTTGGTTAAGACACTCAACAATTTTTTTATTTTTCAAAAGTTTTGGTGCACTCGCAATAATTCCTTCACTATATGGAATCTGCGAATCACGCCCTCCAAAAAATGTACCAACTCCCTTACTAAAACTATTTAGCCCACGTCCCATGTCAGCTAAGAAATTCGTATCTTCAGGACGAGTTGCAATAACGTCTTCTGGTAAAAGGGCTGTTATAGCACGATTGAGTAGATTCCCTTGTAATGCTCTATCTTTCGCATCGTCTATAGAGCAAAGTAAATATACAGCATATTGCAAATCACCAAACTCTCCTTTTTCCTGATTATAGATAACATTCTTCCGCATTATTAAACATTCAAGATAATCAAAATATAATGTTTCTTGATAAGAACAATGCTCAAAATAGTACTCAAACTTTTCTATAGCGCTAGTATAGATTTGACTACGTTTGTACACTATCGCCTGTGCTTTAATGACAGCATTGCTAGGCTCACGCTCAAATAAAATTTTTAAGATCTCTCGACTAATCTGTAAATGTTCACTTTTTTCAATCTTCGATAAATACCGACTGACTAATTCAGAAATATTCATCGACGCTTGATGCTTGAGTTTGAATAAAATACATTGCTCTAACCAAGCATAATTTTTTGCATGCCCCTGATAGTGAGGGATAAATACTGTTTCAATCAATTCAACCAATTCTAAAGCAACGCCAATTTCCTCAGATGAATTGATAGAAAATTCCCATTTTTGTGGAATAGTCACACTAAATAAGCGAGAGAAAAACCCCGAATTAAGATCAGCTTTTTCTTGAGTAACTAACATCAACATATCTTCTGGAGTAAGTGTATGTTTTTGAGTTTTAATTCTATCTAGTCGTACTTTAAGTAATTTAAAATTCATATATCCCCCTAATTTTTTGAATTTTCAGATAATTTACTATTTTAGACACCAGAATTATATTACTTAAAATTGAAAAAGTACTAGTGTATTAAAAATAATAAAATTATTGATTTATTTATATATTTTCATAACCTCGATTGACTAAACTCACCCTTAATTTTATCATTCGACTGCTGACCTACATCGTCAGTCGGTTTTGACAGACCGTTTACAAAAGGCGCACAACAACGCTGTGATGGTTTTGTGCGTTCTCTTAAGTCACGCCTTTACGGTGAGACTGGGAGGGGCACGCTTGCGTGCGCTGATTTCCTTTTGTATCAGTCTGTCAACCCGCCCAGTCTTGCCACCATTATTTGACAGTAATTTGGTAAGACTCTCTTTCATACAAAAGGAGTAGTCACCATGACTCAGCACTTTCTATCTATATTATTTTCCCTAAAACGATTTTCTATTCCTCTGTTGCAATAGCAACTTTCAAAATTTTTTGCTTATTTGACTGATCTAAACGCTATCTAGCCTTGGAAAGCTTTTTCAGATCTACACTTTAGTCAATTCAGCAAAATATATTACACATCAAATAACACAATAAAAATTAGGGGAAATGATGAAAATTCAAACTTCACTCATTGTTGTCTCAGTTGCACTTCTAGCATCAGGCTGTGCCAGCAAAACCGAACGCCAGTTTATCAGTGGTTGTAAAACAGGCGGCATTAATGACAGCACTTGTTCATGCATCTACGACAAACTTGAAAAGAAATATGGTGAGGGTGGACTGAAAGAAAATATCTACACCTTACAACAAACTGAATCCTTCCAGATGGATATGGTCAATGTGTCCTATCAGTGTATGAAGGAGTAGCCATGAGAACACTTGCAGGCATTATCTGCGTCATCGCTGTGATTTGTGTACTGGGTCTACCCTTCATTAGCTTCATGATCGTGATGGGAATTTTTATTGCATTGGCAAAATTTGCAACTGGGGGGGAAGTAAATGAATTCTAATCTTAAAGCTGGACTGATCAGCACTTATCTGGTCATTGGATTCTTTTTTGCCATCTATCAACATTTCTGGGGGCAGTATAACTATAAGCCATTTACCTACAATTTAGGGCAAGGCTTAGTGTGGCCTGCGGTGATGTTTCCTGTAATCGGTAAAATTGTTGGTGGAATTTTGATTCTACTATTCGTCTGGTTTGTTGTTATTCGTCCTAAATTATAAGGGAGTGCAATCATGAAATCATTATTTTCCACCATTGCCTTGTGTTCCCTGTTAATGGCATGTAGCCAGAACAATCAACCACCAAAAACTGATACTTCAGGTGAGCCTACCAATAATGCTGCTCAGCATACTCAATCAATCTATGCTCCTTATACCGAGGAAGCAGTTAAAGCTAAACTCAATGAAATGCAGATGATTATTGACAATGGTCATGTCTATTTACCTGCTGAGGTCAAGGAAGCGGAGTCTTATATCAGTGGATGGAATAAGTATCCTGATGTGCTGAAAGCCATGATGGAAACTGACCTTAATCCAAACAACACTCAGGAAGCTGCTGACATTCCGCTTGAGAATGAATCTGCACAAGTTAGCGATCTAAATGTTAAGGCTCGCATTAGTGCTAGAGAATCTCAATCTGCTTTTAATGTACAAGGGGCAATTGAATATATTCTTGAAATTCAATCGACCAGCAATCAGCCTTTTGTTCTACAAGGCATGAAAATTAATCGTGGTCGTTGTGGTTATTACACCGCTGACTTTCATAGCAAGATGCCTGTGCAAATGAGCTATAGCTCTACAGTATCGTACTTATTGAAATGCCGTGGTGATCAGGTGCTTGAAGCTGAATTAATCACCGATCAAGGAAATGTAAGTTTGTCTTTTTGATGTCAAACTGTACAAGATAGAGAATACATCTGATAGTCGTGTTCTCTATTTTTAATATCATAATGACTCATTTTGTTCAATATCTCTGCGCCATTTTACTTCAAACTGACCTGTACCAAAAGTCCGCATCTGTGGAGAGGTTTTAGCCCGTAAGCGCTGATCTTCTTTTTCAGGATTGACCAAGTACATCGCTGCACGAATCGCATTTGTAACTTGTATTGGTTGATCACGATGAATCATTCCAACCCCAAGCAATCCATTTTTATCAAATTTTTCCTTGTTGTCTTTGGTATTACAGTTGTAGTGAGTACCCTGTTGATTGGTGATGTGCTTCCAATACTCAGCCACCAGTTTTGCTAAACCTGAATCCTCTATACGACTATTCCCATCATAGATGAGTAATAAATGGCAGTGATAGCCTTTTTCTACACCCTGCTCTAATGCCCATACATAACCTTGTAAGTGCTTAAAACAGGTATCTTTATTTGACATACGATTACATAGAATATCCAATGCATACTTAAAGTCTTGAATACCCCAATGGATTTGATATTCTTTAAGAATAGAGATATCTACTCGAACAAACTGTAATCTAGCATAGTGTGTAAGCAGTTTATTTAGGTAGCATTCCAGTTTAAAGCGATTACGTTGTTCTTGACGCTGAAAATCGAATTGTTCTCGTATTGTATTTTTCATCTCATGTTGAATTATGCCTTGAATATGGAAGATGTGGTTTAGTTCAAATCGTAAAATATCTTCATAAAGATGGGAGTCCAATTTATCCATAATGTAATCTACGAGATTAATCACTCTTTTGAAAACATTAATGATTCTGGAATAAGTAAAATCTTCTCTGTAAATCACCTTAAAAGCACACACAGCATCCAACAGCTCTCGCTTGAATTCTTCATGATCATCAACAAATTGCTCATGGCATGTACTAACCATAAAATCTTCGATTGAGATAAGAATGGATGATTCACTTTCTAATGGATTATTCTGGTACATTTAGGTTCTCACTGAAACATAAGGTTCATATCTAAGTGAGAGATGTAAAATTTTACTGATCATGATTCTAAAGCAGGATGTTGTGGTCATCCTGCTTAGCTGAACATGCTTAGAGACTTTGGAACATACTATAGGGTTAATTTAGAATGCTTTTAGTGATTTGATATTGATACATTGTCTATAACCCATTTGAGTATGGGCTATACTTAACTAAATAACTCACTGTATTTAATCAACGATATAAGTTATTGTTTATATTATTAATAGATAATAATATATATTACCTGTTAAGCAAACCTGTCTAGACTGACCATTACACCACTGCGCCATACAGCGAGAATAACCAAATTATGGGAATATTACAGAAGCTAAACTTACGCTACTTTTTTATTCAGCAATTCAGTTCCTCCTGTATAAAACTGATCCAGCAATCCATATTTTTTCATGTCATCAACACTAGGTTCAATGAATTTCAGCAAATAGTCTTCGTTCGAATATTCCTCCTCTTTCCCACGAATTGGATGAGGGATATCGATCAGAAAAAACTCATCTTTAGTGAGTGTTGAATCGGGCACATAGATACAACTATACATTTTCTGCGACTCGACTTTTGGTATAATTTGAAAAAACTTGCCTGCTACATGACTGAGTCTTCGCGTACTTTTTAAAAATGGTAAAATCTGATTTTTGGCAATCAAATTCAAACAAAATAATAAGAATTCTAGGATGAACCGTTGCTCCTGTTTCTCTAGCTTCTGAATCTGTATTTGGATGTCCGCATCTGGATCGCTGTTTCTGATTAAGTCAGGATTTGTAATCAATTCCAAACGGTATTTTTCTTGAAAGACAAAAGGATAAATATCTTTTTCAATTGTAGTCCGATTTAAAATATCTACACCATATAACAGTGAACCTTGTAAGATATGCTGACGTAAACCCCGCTGATCAAGCAGTCTGCAACACCATGATTCAAAATAGCATTGCATCATTGTCAAATTTGAATCCAAATCATTCAACTTGATATGTTGCTTCTTTTTATTGATTAATGCTTGTTTGAACACTTTTGCAAATACTGTCAAATCTCCTTGTTCCTGATGGCATTGTTGTAATTGCAAATAATGAATTAGACATTCTTTAATGAAACTAGAAATCGTCTCCTGAACTTGTGATGAAGACTGGATACGCTCAATCATTGTTCCAGAAATAATGTTGATTTTATCTGAATCAAGCCCCTTAAGAACCAATGTCGTAAGGTGATTGAGATCGCGTGAGTTGTCAGAATCCAACGGCTGCACCTGCTCAGAAATTACCGTAAAAATATCAGCAATCATTTTTATTTCAAAATGATGTCTTTCACTCGCTTCCAATATATAAAACCGACCATACCGAGCATGATTACCCCAAAAGGTATGAGATAAATTCAACACGTAGGTTGGCGTTATATTTTTTATAAATTTGTTATTGATCGTCCCATGCACATGTACCCGAAGCAGACCTATCTTTTTCAAAAAGTAGATCGAATCAAATATTGCTTGCTTATTTAACCCTGTTTTAGCAACCAGTTGTGTTGTACCTATATTACGTATCACCCCATAAGCATCACATGAGCGAGTCAAGTTTGATAATGTCAACAATACCCTAAAATCCAGTTTTTGTTCGGGTAGTAAATCAAACTTTTTAGTGGTCACTCTGACTTGAGATAATTTGATTAAAATAAGCATTAAAAGGTCAAACTGCTTAATCGCTCTCTTAAGGCGGACATACCTATGATGGGATGTTTCATGTTGATTAACTTTACTCAATAGCAGATTTAAATAATCTAAATTCAGCTGTATTGTTCTAACTCTTGCCCGCCGACCTGTTTCTGGATATGAAAACTCCAATATCTCAAAGCCTGATAACTCCTCCAATACCAGTTTTAATTTTTTATGTTGCACACCTATCTTTTCAGACAATTCCAACAATGAATCGTTGGTTTTTTGTGTACCAAAGAGACTAATAAATTTAATCAGCACCAGTCTAGCGTAGGAACTTAATCTATGTGGTGATAACTCATTAAAATTAAAAATGAGCTGCTTATGCTCTTCTGTCATTTCATCCATACATTTTTATTCATTCAACATTGCTATTAGTAAATTTTAGAATTATTTTTAGATAGGCACAAATATTTACTATAAAATAAATTTAAAACAAATAAACATTTACTAAACGTATTTAGAAATGTTTATTCCACCTTAATTAAAATCTATAATCATATTAGAATTTCAAACATCATAGAACATCAAAATGGCAAGAAAACAACTGACATTGCAACAATGGCTTGATAAAGATCAGACATTAAAATCCTTGTTTTTAGAGCACGAATGTAACAAAGAGCAGGCACTACTGCAGATAGTTCAGCTTCCTGATGGACGATTGCAAATTCAGCCCATCGAAACCATGATCCACCCATTACTCGTAGCAGAAATAACGAATCAATGGGTACTTTTACTCAATGAAAAATATTTTTCCGATCTAAAAAATAGATTCAGAAATTTCAAATATTCCAAGAAAAATCATGCGAATGTGAGAAAGCAATTTTATCTAACCTCACATACAGCCAAAAAAATGGAGGCATTGACTGAAAAGCTCAAACTTAAAACTGAGGCAGAGTGTCTAGAATTCCTGATGAATACGTATGAGGCAAAGCAAACGCTCCCTCCACCCTATAAGCAAAAATTAAATGAAAAAGACATGATTATTGAGGAATTGAACCAACGCATCAAAGCCCTTGATAAAATGCTTTATATTAAACAGCTTCAGGTACGCAAACAGGATGAAGTCATCCAGAAGTATCTCATTAATGAATTAATCAACAGTAAAATTACCATTAATGAATTAACCAATAGCCCCCTTCAGGACGCCAGTGAAATTCAGAAATTAAAACTCCAGTTTTTAAAGGAAATACAGAAAAATATTCAGCTAGAGCAAATCAGGCACCTATCCGTTGATCAAATTGCTTCTGATACTTTTGGTAATGAATAAGCTGATGATTGTTTTTTATGAGTACTTCTTATCACTTTTGAATAAGAATATCCTGTAACAGTTCAGTACAATCCCTTAAGTGGTGAAGAATACTTTCATCATTATAAATGGTGTTATAGGGTATTTTTTTCCCCAGCAGCAAAGCAGGGTCAGTTGACTTCTGAGCAATGATTAATTCGTTTATTTCTAACTGAAGTTTGTCGATCCTGTTCTGATATTTACGATTCTGATAAACCTTTCCATGATAATTTTCATTCTGTTTATTATGGGAATTAATGAGTCGTCCCTTTTCCAATTCTTCAATCAATGCCAGCTTAGAATCTATTTCATTCTGAATCCAGACCAGATTATTTTTTTGATATTCAAGTCTAAGTATTGGCAAAATTGATTTTACCGCCTGTGATAAATTCTCCCACCGACCATTTTTATGAGCTTCATCCCTTAAAACCCGATACAGAATTTGATGCCGTGGGTATACATTCTTATCATTACGAACTTTGACTGCCCGAATACCTCTCATTCGTTTCAAAATCTTTAAATTGCGTTGGGTGCAAATATTTTCATCCAGAGCCTGATAAGCCTGTAAAATGACACTATAACGTTTTTTTTGAATTGTATTTGAAAGCGTATCAAACTCGTCTTTTAATGCATTTAGCTGTTCCAATAGTACTACTATCTGCATAGGTGAAATGACAGTATTCTCACCTAAAATCAGTTGATGAAATTCATTTATTTCTTTCAGAATTAAATCATTGAGGTGTAGTCGCTCGTTCAGCACCTTTCGCTGTATATCGCTTAACTCAGCAACGATGATTCTTTTTTCTGGCTCATCAGCTGTTTTTATATTTCCACATGCCTCATTTTGTAAAAAACTGGATTCATAATAAGTAAACAGACAATCAATGAACTCCTGTTCCAATTCATTTAAGTCTTCAAATTTTATAATAGACATATTTTTATATTCCAATATGTTAACAATGTATAATAGTAATGTTTTTTTATAATTATGCACTGTTCTTTTATCACTGTATACCACTGTCTATCATGAGCCATATGAAAGTATGCAATGTTCAATATCAATACTTTCATACTGTTAATATTTATGTGTATAAAATCCTAGAGGTGGAAAATGATAGAACAGCATTATCGTGTCAAAGACTTAGTCAACTACCCTGAACGCCCTGCCAAGGACTATGTAGATCGTGGTGGTCGCAGACGAAAGCTATCTTATAAGCCTGCAACCAAAGGGATATTGAATATTGCAGAATCCACCTTCTGGAAAATGATTCGTCGGGGTGATTTTCCTGAACCTACCTATTTAACAGCAAGTATGCCCACATGGGCTGAAAGCCAGATTATTGAATGGCTTGAACTCAAAGAGCTTAAAGCAGCATAAATTAAATAGCCTGTCGTTTGACAGGCTATTTTTTTATCATTGGATTTTCATCTTTTTACTGTTGCTGATCCAGCAATGATTCTAGGTAATTCGCCCACTCCTGCATCATCTCCCGACGATTGTTTAAAAATTTGGTTCGATTGTAGGCTGTACCATTATTATCTTTTACTTTATGTGCCAATTGATGCTCAATAAAGTCTACACGTTGTTCTAATATTTCATCCAACATGGTTCGTGCGGTTGCACGTAATCCATGTGCCGTTTGCTTCCCAGCATAGCCCAAGCGTTTTAACGCTGAGTTAATCGTATTATCAGAAATAAAAGTTTTACCATCCCGACCCACGAAAATGTATTCACTGTATGGGTGCAGATCAATAATTGAATCAATTAAGTCAAAGGCCTGATCTGACAATGGTACAATATGAAGCTGCTTGGTTTTACTAGCTGTAAATTTAAAGCATCTTTCTTCACAATAGAAATACTCCTTTTTCAGCTTGCGTATCTCCCCAGGTCGCTGAAAGGTCAACACGGAGATTTTTAACGCCACTTGTGTGATATGTGAACAACGTGGATAAAGTTTGGAGTAGTTCCAAATTTTATTGAGCATTGGAGCTAGTTCCTGCTCCTCTGTCACGGCTGCAAAGTTCCCACCCTGTGGTTTGGGCAGTTCAATATCCTCAATAGGATTGTATTGAATCAGCTTCTTTTTACGTGCTGACTTAAATATCTGGTTCAAGTCCGATTTTAGGCGTTTGGCAACTGACAATGCACCACGTTCAATAATGCGCTTAAAGACCTTAATCTCAAGAATTTCCAAGGTAAGCTGTGGAAAGGTTAAATCACCAATATAGGGATAGACATCGTGCTTTAAACGACGGATCGTCTCTTCATCCTGTTTTTGCTCTAGCTCACGTTTATATAGCCATGCTTCAGCAACAATACGAAAGGTATTTTCTGCTTCTTTCTGTTTCTGGGACTTGGTTTCAATCCGCTCCATTGCTGGATCGATGCCCTGCTTAATGAGCTTCTTATATTCATCACGAATAGTGCGAGCATCATCCAGTGAAACTTCAGGATAAGTACCTAAAGATAAATCATTACGTTTGGCTAAAAATGGACGTGTGTAATTGAATATCCAGTACTTGCTACCACTCTGATCAATACGCAGGTACAGGTTTCCCCCATCAGACAGCTTATACATCTTGTCAGGATCAGGTTTAGCTTTTTTAACTTGTAAAGCACTAAGCTTATTGATTCCACGAGTCGCCATAATTCAGACATAAAAAAATGCAGTAAGAAATAATCTTACTGCATTTTTTACTACTTTATAACTACCGATTGGCGTAGTGCGTCACGGCTTGTCATATCGTATATTTCCAACTTTAACCTTATAAATCATAAACTTATATAGTGTTAAACAGTGTCAGAAACTTGAATTTGGCGGAAGCGGTGAGATTCGAACTCACGGAGGACTCACACCCTCGTCGGTTTTCAAGACCGGTGCATTAAACCGCTCTGCCACGCTTCCATGTGCGTAAGAATACAAAGCTTATTCATTTTATTCAAGAAAAAAATCATCGCTTTGTGTTCAAGTGCATATTGTTTCATCAATTTTACAACTGGGCAGCCAATTCTGCTCCTTCTTTAATCGCACGCTTCGCATCTAGCTCTGCTGCGAGCTTTGCACCACCAATAATATGGTAGTTCGCTATAGTCGACTCCCCTTCTTTTGGCATCAAGTCTTTTACCGACTCTTGCCCCGCACACACCACAACGGTATCTACACGTAAAAGCTGGTCTTGACCATTATGCTCAATCCAAAGCCCTTCATCGGTAACTGCTTTATATTGCACGCCACGAAGCATGCGTACACCATGCTTTTTAAGCTGGGCACGATGTACCCACCCCGAAGTCTTGCCAAGACCAATACCGAGTGGGGTTGTTTTACGTTGCAATAAATAAATTTCTCGTATTGCTGGCTCAACTACTGGTGGTTGCATACCACCTTCAGAAACATAATTTGGATCTGGGTCTACACCCCACTCACGTTGCCACTCGGCTAAAGGTTGAGGCTGTGGTTGATGTGGTGGTTTAAGTAAAAATTCTGAGACATCGAAACCAATACCACCTGCCCCAATCACTGCAACCTTTCGTCCAACTTCAGCGCCCTGTAAAACTTGAGCATAAGAAAGAACTTGAGGTGAATTACTTCCTTCAATCTTTAATGCACGCGGCACGACTCCAGTCGCCACAATCACCTCATCAAAACCTTCACGTTCAAGTTGTTCACGATTAACACGAGTATTTAAACGAACATCTACCCCAGTTTTTTGAAGTTGTACTTTAAAGTAGCGAATCGTTTCGTGAAATTCTTCTTTACCCGGCACAACCTTTGCAAAGTTAAATTGACCACCTACATCTGCATTGGCTTCAAACAGGGTCACTGCATGACCACGACTTGCAGCAACAGTTGCAGCAGACATACCGGCTACACCACCACCTACAACGGCGATACGCTTTGGTTGTTTGGTTTTTAAATAAACCAATTCAGTTTCATGGCCTGCACGTGGGTTTACTAAACAAGATACACGCTTATTTTTAAATGCATGATCTAAACATGCTTGGTTACAGGCAATACACGTATTGATTTCATCTACACGATTGGTCGCAGTTTTATTTACCCAAAAAGCATCCGCCAATAAAGGGCGAGCCATTTGAATCATATCTGCTTTGCCAGTTGCCAAAATCTCTTCAGCAGTTTCAGGCATATTAATACGGTTAGACGCAATTACCGGAATTGAAATATGTTGTTTTACATGAGCCGTATAATCGACAAACGCTGCACGAGGGACCGAGGTGACAATAGTCGGCACACGTGCTTCATGCCAGCCAATACCCGTATTTAATAAAGTGACACCCGCTTTTTCTAAAGCTTTCGCAACCGTAACCACTTCTTGCATGGTGTTACCGTCATGCACAAGGTCAAGCAGCGATAAACGGAAACAGATAATAAATTTTTCGCCAACTTTTGCGCGGATCGCTTTGACAATTTCAACCGGGAAACGCATACGGTTTTCAATTTCACCACCCCAACGGTCTGTACGCTGGTTTACATGGCGACTTAAAAACTGGTTAATCAGATATCCTTCCGACCCCATAATTTCAACGCCGTCGTAGCCTGCCTTTTTGGCAATGTCGGCACACTGTGCATAATCTTCAATGGTACTGAGAATATTTTTTTCAGAAAGTTGACGTGGTTTAAATGGTGAAATTGGTGATTTTATTGCACTCGAAGACACTACAAATGGCTGGTAACCATAGCGTCCTGCATGCAAAATTTGCATCAAAATTTTTGAACCATGTTTATGGACGGCATGAGTCACCAAACGGTGCTGCGGAATATCAAATAAACTATTCATGGTTCCGCCAGCCGGAGCCAACCATCCTTGACGGTTCGGAGAAATACCGCCAGTCACAATCAAACCAACTCCACCTTTGGCACGCTCTTCAAAATAAGCTGCCAGTTTTGGGTAGTTAAAAAAGCGGTCTTCAAGCCCCGTATGCATAGATCCCATGACCACACGGTTTTTAATGGTTGTGAAGCCCAAATGTAATGGTTTTAATAAATTGGCGTAACTTGTCATGCTGCGTCCCAATATTTTTTTGCAACTTGTTGCATAGTACTTTAATACTTTTTTGATAATTTTGGATGACCAAGAATTATTTTTTATTTGAGATTATGGTCAATCTATAAATGAAGCAGATAATCCCATATTTTTCTTTAAATAATAAATAGCCATCAGAACAAGTGAATTAATGCTTTTTTTGCCAAAAAAAGCACCATGAATAGTGCTACAATAGCCGCCATTCAGAATTCTCGAGACCGCCTCAACGGGGTCTTTTTCATAAATGTTAGGATTAGCAATGACTGATAATGCAACTATCTTGCAGCATGTACCAGTAGGCAAAAAAGTTGGGATTGCCTTCTCTGGTGGTCTAGACACTTCAGCTGCTTTATTGTGGATGAAACAAAAAGGCGCTGAGCCTTATGCATATACTGCAAACTTAGGCCAGCCAGATGAAGATGACTACGATGCAATTCCAAAGAAAGCAGAACAATACGGCGCTGTAAAAGCTCGCTTGATTGACTGCCGCTTACAATTGGCGCTTGAAGGTATTGCTGCAATTCAGTGTGGTGCATTCCATATCAGTACAGGTGGTGTTCCTTATTTCAATACGACTCCACTCGGTCGTGCAGTAACAGGTACTATGCTCGTTACTGCCATGAAAGAAGATGACGTAAACATCTGGGGTGACGGTTCAACTTATAAAGGTAACGATATTGAACGTTTCTATCGTTATGGTTTGTTGACCAACCCAAATCTTAAAATTTACAAGCCGTGGTTAGATCAAAACTTTATTGATGAGCTTGGTGGCCGTGCAGAAATGTCACAGTTCCTCATCGACAACGGTTTTGACTACAAAATGTCAAAAGAAAAAGCGTACTCAACTGACTCAAACATGTTGGGCGCAACTCACGAAGCAAAAGATCTTGAATACCTAAATGCAGGTATCAAAATCGTTGACCCAATCATGGGCGTTGCTTTCTGGAAAGAAGAAGTTGAAATCAAACCAGAAGAAGTGACTGTACGTTTTGAAGAAGGTGTACCTGTTGCATTAAATGGTCAGCGTTTTGAAAATCCGGTTGAGCTTATTCTTGAAGCAAACCGTATTGGTGGCCGTCATGGTTTAGGTATGTCTGACCAAATCGAAAACCGTATTATCGAAGCGAAATCTCGTGGTATCTATGAAGCACCGGGTATGGCCCTTCTTCATATTGCTTACGAGCGTTTGGTTACTGGTATTCACAACGAAGATACGATCGAACAATACCGCATTAACGGTTTACGTTTAGGCCGTTTACTTTACCAAGGCCGTTGGTTCGACTCACAAGCGCTTATGTTGCGTGAAACTGCACAGCGTTGGGTAGCTAAAGCGATTACTGGTGAAGTAACACTTGAACTTCGTCGTGGTAATGACTACACCATCATGAACACTGAATCTCCAAACTTAACGTACGAAGCTGAACGTTTAACAATGGAAAAAGGTGATTCAATGTTTACGCCAATGGACCGTATTGGTCAGTTGACTATGCGTAACCTCGACATTACCGATACACGTGCAAAACTAGGTATCTATACAGATGCTGGTTTACTTTCAATCGGTCAAGGTTCTGCTGTACCTCAATTAGACAATAAGAAAAAATAATTTCTTATAACGTCAAAAAAGCCACCTCAATAGGTGGCTTTTTTATATTTAAAATTAAGTTAGGCAATTTCGGCGACTTGTAATGGCTGATAATAAATTTGATTACGGCCAAGCTGTTTTGCCCGGTATAAAGCCTGATCTGCCGCATGAATAAGCCTATCTTGTCCCATCTTTAGCCCACCCGTATATACGGTAAACCCTAAACTGATAGTGACATACTTTGACACTAAAGAAGCTGCATGAGGAATCGCTTGCCGTTCAATGGCTTTATAGATATTTGCAGCTACTGAATAAGCACCCTGTGCAGGTGTTTCAGGTAATAGTACAACAAACTCCTCGCCTCCATAACGCGCAACAAAATCGACATGACGAATTGAGTTTTTAATTGCTGCGGCAATGCTAGAGATGACTTTATCTCCCATCTGGTGCCCGTAAAAATCGTTATAGTTTTTAAAAAAATCAATATCAATAAATAAAACAGCTAAAGGACGCTTCTCTTGATTTGCTCGGTAGTAGAAAAAATCAAACATCTCATCAAATGTACGTCGATTCGAAATTTGAGTCAGGGCATCCTGCTGGCTTAAATGCAATAACTCCGACGCTTCAATCCGTAAGATCTGCTCATTAATTTCAGCAAGCTGGTTATTTAAAAAAAGGCTTCTTTCTCTTGAGATGAGCATACTGCTAATCGAGAAACCTAAAATACAACTACCGAACAAAGCACGACCCAGTGCAATATAGTCACAATTTACGTCTAACAAAATAAGAAAAGCAAAAACTAAAAATGCTGCCAATAAACCAACACAAAGCATGTGCAAAGGTTTAATACCGCTTAATATGAACCCGAGCATATATAAAAATGAAAGAAGCAACATAGACTGGTTCTTAAGCGCCATATTTCCGACACTAAGCAATAACATCGCATTAATAATAATGGTTAAAAATACAATGCCACATGCAGCTAAATAAAAGTGCTCGGAGAGTTTTGTAAATTTGGCAAAAACCCAGAACAATAACAGGGCAAGTGCAATATTCATTGCGCTAAGTAAGCAATGAATAAAGTCCAAAGTAATATAAGGTACCCCAATCACTAAATAGTCGGTCGGCAGGGCCAATAAAATAAAAATTAAATAAGTGAGTACACCACTTGCTAGAAACTTTGAGATGTTCTGTCTAGTTCGATCAAGATTTAAACACCAGAATTTTTTTTCCAGTTGTTTGGGCAAAGGCATATTGGCATAACGATGGGTATGTAGAGTGACCAAATACTCGATTTCTTCTTTAGATTTGAGTAATTGATGTACATTTCCCCTATTCGCCACTAGTCGATTCCTACATATTCTGCATTAACAAAATATAACATTATTTTTTAAAGCTCCCTGCGCTTTATTTTGCCATTTGTCCGTAATTCTCGTTACCATTTTCACACTTTATCGATTATCATTTGTTTTATTTCGAAGTTTGAACTGCCTTGAACTCTATTACCCTGCTCCAGCCAGATGATTGGCATGCACATTTACGTGATGGTTTAGCATTAAAACGTACTGTTCCAGATTTGGCTAAACAATTCGCCCGCGCGATTTGTATGCCTAACCTTGTACCGCCTGTAAAAACAGTAGAAGAAGCTTTAGCTTATCGCGAACGCATTCTTGCTCATGTTCCGGAAGGCAATAATTTTGACCCTCGTATGGTGCTTTATTTTACTGACCACACTTCACCAGATGAAGTTCGTAAAATTAAAGAATCAGAACATGTAAATGCGATTAAGCTTTATCCTGCTGGTGCGACCACAAACTCCGATAATGGTGTGAGTGATATTCGTAAAGTTTATGCAGTCATTGAGCAATTAGAGGAACATCAAGTTCCGTTATTGCTTCATGGTGAAGTAACTCATAATCATGTAGATATTTTTGATCGTGAAAAACGCTTCCTAGATGAGGTATTATCACCTCTATTGAAACAGTTCCCGAAACTTAAAGTTGTGCTTGAGCACATCACTACTAGTGATGCAGCACACTTTGTTTTAGAACAAGACCGTAATGTGGCGGCAACAATCACTCCACAACATTTATTATTTAACCGTAATGATATGTTGGTCGGTGGTATTAAACCGCACTTCTACTGTTTACCAATTTTAAAACGCCAAACGCATCAAACGACTTTACTTGAAGTAGCGACAAGCGGTAATCCTAAATTTTTCTTAGGTACAGACAGCGCTCCTCATGCACAAAATGCAAAAGAGAATGCTTGTGGATGTGCAGGCTGCTATAGTGCACCAAATGCAATTGAGCTTTATGCACAAGCATTTGACCAAGTCGGTAAATTAGAGCGTCTAGAAGGTTTTGCTAGCCATTTTGGTGCGGACTTCTACGGTCTACCACGTAATACTTCTACCATTACTTTGGTTAAAGAAGATAACCTCGTTCCAGAATCTTTTGATTATTTAGATAATCAAAAAATCATCCCGCTGCATGCCGGGAAAACGCTGCAATGGAGAAAAGTGTGACACAAGAAAACTCTGTCCCGGTCATTGGCCAACGTTTTCGTGGCTTCTTACCTGTTGTTGTCGATGTTGAAACGGCAGGTTTTAATGCCCAGACAGATGCATTGCTAGAAATCGCATGCATTCCGATTGTGTATGATGCGCAGGGACAATTTGTCCCTGGTCCTGCATTTCATGCACATATTAACCCTTTTGAAGGGGCTAACCTCGACCGCCGTTCGCTAGACTTCATTGGTATTGACCCATTCAACCCAATGCGTATTGCAATGGCTGAAGATGAAAGAACTGCTTTACGTCGCATTTTTAAATCGGTTAATGAAGTTCGTAAACAGCAACATTGTACTCATGCAGTACTCGTAGGCCACAACGCGCATTTTGACCTTGGGTTTTTACAAGCGGCCATTGCTCGCTCAGGCACAAAAAACCAAAACCCGTTCCATAGTTTTTCAGTGATGGATACGGTCACTTTAAGTGCAGTAATGTTTGGACAAACTGTACTTGCAAAAGCATGTATTCAAGCTGGAATTGAGTTTGATGGTAAAGAAGCACACTCTGCTTTATACGATACTCAAAAGACTGCTGAACTGTTTTGCTATATTTTGAACAAACTGTCTCCTTACCTCCTTGACAGTTTGGTGGCGGCTTCTTAAGATACCGCCATCCTCAACGTCCCTATCGTCTAGAGGCCTAGGACATCGCCCTTTCACGGCGGTAACCGGGGTTCGAATCCCCGTAGGGACGCCATATTCTCTTCATATAAAATTTTTCTCTCTAAGTTCTGTCTTCTTATTCTTTTTATATTTTTCTTTATTTCTAAATAAAATACACTTGTGCAAATATATCACTGATCCAGTATTTCCTTTACATAGATTTACAATATAATAATTCTTATTTTTATACTGATATTTATTATCAAAAAGGTTTTAAATGGATCTTAAGCTTCGCCTTCTCTCCCTGAGTATTGCACAACTATGCTGTATTCCAGCTGCTTTTGCAGACACGAACAACTCTTCAACTACTCTTGCAACTATCAAAATTAAAGCCCAACAGGCATCTGACAAGACTTATAAAGTGGATAGTTCCAGTAGTGCTACGCGTAGTGAAATTGCATTACAAAATACCCCGCAATCTGTGAGCGTAGTAACCCAAAAAGTAATTGAAGATATTGGTGCAACTCGCTTAGTTGAAGCACTTGATTTAGCTGGTGGCGTGACTCGTGCTAATAACTTTGGTGGTCAAGGTTTAACTGGTTTTAACGTGCGCGGGTTTACCAGTGGTGAGTTTTATCGAAACGGGTTTCCAATTAACCGTGGCTATCCAAATGCGCCAGATAGCAACACCATTGAACGTGTAGACGTTTTACGTGGCCCCTCTTCTAGCTTATATGGACGTGGTGACCCAGGCGGTACGTTTAACTTAATTTCTAAAACACCAAAGTCTGAGCAACAAACCACTTTAGGGGCACAGCTCAACAGTGAAGGTCTATACCGCACTACCGTAGACACGACAGGTACTGTACCCGATGCAGAAAATATTGGTTATCGCCTAAATGTAATTGCAGAAGGTGGGGATAGTTACCGTGACCATGTCGAATCTAAACGTTATGGAATTGCACCAGTCATTCAATGGCAAGCTAATGATGCCACCAAGGTTACTTTTGAAGCCGATATTTTAAGAAACCAACATCCACTCGACCGTGGTCATACACGTTATCCAACACAGAAATCTTTTAATAGCTCACCAGAAACCTATTTATGGGAAACGGGTAAATACTACAATCGACTCTACAATGATAACAATATGACTCAATTACGAGTTGAACATGACCTTGGGAATGACTGGAAGCTAAATGCTGGCGTGCAATATTTAAATGGCAAATTGCATGGCTATGCAGTAGAAGCAAATGGCATTCAAAATGACGGAGAAACTTTAGGGCGAAATTACAATTATCGCGAATTAAAATGGCAAGATACCGATGCCCAAATTAATCTCACAGGCAATTTCCAGCTTTTAGGTTTAGCCCATACTTTAGTGACTGGCCTTGAATATGAAAATTATGATTATAAGTCATACATTATTCGCTCAAGTGGAGATATCGGTAGCTACCCTATTAATATTTATAATCCAGTTTTAGGGCAACCTTTACCTGAGCTCAATCGTGTAACCACACATGACCGTGAAAACTTAAAAACAACGGCCCTTTTCGTACAAGACCAAATCGACTTAAATGAGCGTTTAAGCGCACTCTTAGGCTTACGATTTGAGCATTACGAGCACGATTACAAAAACCTATTACCAAATACTACCAACTGGAATACCAGTCATGATGCATTTATTCCACGTTTAGGCTTAGTTTATAAAGCAAGTGATGACCTTTCACTCTATGGCAATGCTGCAAAATCTTTTAAACCAAATACTGGCGCCAGCCGTAACGGAGAAGGTTTTGATCCTGAAGAAGGTACAGCTTACGAGTTAGGTTTTAAATGGCAAGCACTTGATAATATGTTATCGATTGATTCCGCTATTTTTTATGCTAATAAAGAAAATGTCTTAACATTAGACCCTGTTGATTCAGCTTATAAAGTCGCTGCTGGCGAAGTTCGTAGCCGTGGCATTGAGTTAAATATTGCTGGTCAAATTACACCAGCTTGGAAAATTATTGGTGGATATGCTTATACAGATGCGGAAGTAACTAAAGACAATACTTTGCAAAAAGGAACAGCTCTAGCCAATATTCCAAAGAATAGTTTTAACCTTTTAAATATCTATGAATTTCAGGATGGTCCTTTACAAGGCTTAGGTCTAGGCATCAATCAAAAATATATTGATAAACGTGCAGGTCAGACAGCTAATAGTACCTATACCATGAAAGGTTATGCAGTTACAGATTTGGTTTCTTATTATCAGGCGACACCAAAACTTCGTCTTAAGTTAGATGTGAAGAACATTTTTGATAAAGTTTATGATGAAAGTGCTTTCAATTTATATGCTTATCCGGGTGAATCACGTACCGTTCAATTAGGTATGAGCTATACGTTCTAAATTGAGCATAAAGGTACTATTTCATCCTTAGAAATAGTACCTTTACTTTAAGAAATTTTTACGCTGACTTACGTGAATTCACGCGTCCTTGAACAACAGCCTTAATATTACCCTTGGCATAATTTAAAAACACAATTAAAGGTGACAGTTTAGGATTTGGCTTTTTACCCTGCCCAATAGCTTTAAATTGTGCTGCATACCAAATGATTTCCATAATCGCCATTTTATCGACAAAAGGTAAACCTGTTTTAATCGGTTTTACTGCATAACGAACGTCTTGTCCTGCAATTAAACGTTCTGTTAAATCTGTTTCAACTGCAAGTGGACGAGCAATACCAATAAAATCACATGCACCACTTGCCAAAGCAGCATTCATACCTTCGACCGTACGGAAGCCGCCTGTCACCATAAGCTTACATTTAACGTGCTGACGGATTTTTTCAGCAAAATCTAGAAAGTATGCTTCACGTGCAATAGTACTTGCCTTACGTTTATCAGCTTTGGCACCAGCCATTGCAGGTGCTTCGTAAGTTCCACCTGAAATTTCAATTAAATCGATCCCGGCTTCATCAACTGCTTTAAATACCGAAATCACATCTTCTTCGCTAATACCACCGCGCTGGAAATCGGCAGAGTTGAGCTTAACGGAAATAATAAAATTATCAGAAGTTGCTTCACGTACTGCTTTATAAACTTCTAGTAAAAAGCGAGTACGGTTTTCGATTGAACCACCCCACTGGTCTGTACGTTTATTGGTTAATGGTGATAAAAACTGGCTAATTAAATAGCCATGTGCACCATGTAACTGTACCCCTTCAAAACCTGCCTTTTCACAAATACGAGCAGCGTTCGCAAAGCGTTTAATAATATCCAAAATTTCTTCATGCGTAAGAGCGCGTGGAGTACCAAACATAGTCGCTAAAGCTGGGCTAAAAGGAACTGCCGAAGGTGCAACTGTTTCTTTATTTAGGCCCTTTGGACACTGACGACCAGGGTGAGACAATTGGATAAGTTGTACCATCCCATATTGTTTACCGACTGCTGCCCATTCTTTTAAACGCTCTAGGTCACGCTCGGTTTCAATCACCACTACCCCGGGTTCGTTTTTGGCCTCTACATTGACCATAACATTTCCAGTAATCGCACAGCCCAAACCACCTTTGGCCCATGCACCATACAAACCTAAATGTAAGTCATTCGGCTGGCCTTCATAGTTTGCAAGTGCCTCACTCATTGCACCTTTAATAATCCGGTTTTTAAATGTGGTATTTCGAATTGTGATTGGTTGTGCAATCTGGCTCATGGTTAACCTCTTTTAATATTTTAGAGCAATTACTCTAATTTAGATGAGTTATAGGTCATGTCAAGGGAAAATCGATAACTGACAATAGCACATGTCAAATTTAAAAAATATAAAAAAATGCAACTTTTTGCATTAAAAATTTAAATAAAATTTATTTTTATAAAACATAATCTTATTAAATAAATTTAACAACTTGCCGCAATTAACTGCTTGGTATATTCAGTTTTTGGAGCATTAAACAACAGCTCAGTCGGCTGATATTCCATAACTTTTGCATGTCGTAATACCATCACTTTATGACACAGTGCTTTGACCACATTTAAATCATGACTAATAAAAATATAGCTCAAGTGCTCTGTTTGCTGTAAACGTCGTAATAATTGAATCATCGCTTTTTGCGTGGTTCGGTCTAAGGCAGACGTTGGTTCATCTAAAATTAAAAGTTTAGGTCGAACTACTAAAGCTCGCGCTAAAGCAACACGTTGTCGTTGCCCACCAGAAAGTTCATGTGGATAGCGATGTTGAAAGCCCTCTGCCAACTCAACTTTTATCAAAGCTGATTCAACTTGCTGTTTAATTTCTTTATCAGTTATCGCTTTGACTTTTAACCCTTCAGCAATAATCTGCCCTACCGTCATACGTGGGTTTAGACTACCAAATGGATCTTGGAAAACAATCTGTAAGTCTGACCTGATCTTGCGTAAAGCTTTTTGTTCTAAGTGGTTTATATCTTGCCCTAGAAAGTTAATCTGTCCCTCACTTTTAATTAATCGAACCAGAGCCAAAGCCAATGAAGATTTTCCGGATCCACTTTCACCCACAATGCCTAATGCTTCGCCTTGAGCAAGCTCAAAATTTACATTTTCAACCGCATTGGTATAACCCTGAATTCGGTTAAAGAAACCACGTCGTATTGGATATTTAACATTGAGTTGTTGAACAGATAAAATCTTATGACTGGTTGAACGTTGCTCAGCGAAACCAAGGTCATGTTCTAATAATTGCTGGGTATAAATTGACGCAGGATTTTTAAAGATCTGCTGAAGCTGACCTTGCTCTACAACTTGTCCTTTGTGTAATACAATCAGCTTATCAGCATAACGGCGTACCAAATTTAAATCATGGCTAATTAAAATCAGTGCCATACCATATTTGCTTTGCAAAGATTTTAATAATTCTAAAATTTGCGTCTGTAAAATCACATCAAGCGCGGTAGTTGGTTCATCTGCAATTAAAATTTTAGGTTGAAGAGCTAGCGCAGCTGCAATCATGACCCGCTGTTTTTGTCCTCCAGAAAGCTCATGCGGATAACGTTTTAAAATGTACTCTGGATTAGCAATTCCTACATCTTTTAATAATTGAATTACCTGCTGTTGAGCTTTCGCTTTTGACCCACCTTGTAAAATAAAATTTTCACCGACAATTTTTTCAACACGATGCAATGGATTTAAAGCCGTAGAAGGCTCCTGAAAAATCATGGCAATATGATGGCCACGTAAATAAGTTCTAGTCTTTTCGTCTATTTCTAAAATATTTTTTGAATCAATAATAATACGACCAGATGTTTTTAATTTTTCTGGTAATAATCCCATCATCGCCAAACAGCTTATTGTTTTACCTGAACCACTCTCACCTACAATTGCAAGCGTATCTCTGGCTTGTAAGTGTAAATTGAGACCTTCTAATAAAGGCCGATCTTGCGTAGAGATTGAAAGGTTTTCTATATTTAGCAATCTAGCATCTACATTTAAGTTATTTTCTTGGGTCAAATGCATCACGTGCCGCCTCCCCAATATAAATTAATAATGACAATACAAAAGCTAAGCTAAAAAATCCAGATAAAGCCAACCACGGTGCGTCTAAGTTATTTTTACCTTGCAACAACAACTCACCTAAAGAGGCTGCATCTGGCGGCAAACCATAGCCCAAGAAATCAAGTGCGGTTAAAGCAATAATATTTGTGGTCAAAATAAAAGGTAACTGCGATAGACTAGAACTTATGGCATTTGGCAAAATGTGCTTAAAGATAATTGCTCTATCAGTTAAACCTAAACCCTGAGCCGCACGTACATAGTCAAGTTGACGCGCTTTTAAAAATTCGGCACGGACAATTCCCACAAGTACAGTCCAGCTAAAGAACAGCATAATAAAAAATAGCCAATATACATTTGGGGTAAACATGCTGACCAAAATCATGACCATAAAGAGCATAGGTAAACCATTCCAGACTTCTACCAACCGTTGCCCTAACAAATCGACCCAGCCACCATAGTAGCCTTGTATAGCACCCACAAAAATGCCAAGTAGTGCTGCACAACCTGTTAAAGCCAAGCCGAAAAGTAATGAGACTCTAAGCCCATAGAGAATACGTGCAAACACGTCTCGCCCTTGGTCATCTGTTCCTAACCAGTTCTGCTTAGAAGGTGGCGATGGCACAGGTACAGCCAAGTCTAAATTAGGAGTCTGGTAAGAAAATCTTATAAGGGGCCAAATAGCCCATCCTTTATGATTGATAAGCTCTTGTACAGCGGGATCTTTATAATCTGCTTCTGTTTCAAACACGCCACCAAAAGTGGTTTCGGGATATGTTTTAAAGACAGGCAAATAATAAGCGTCCTCATATTTCACCAACAATGGTTTGTCGTTAGCAATGAGCTCAGCAGCTAAGGACATCATCAAAATAAGACTAAACAAGATAAAGCTTGCCCACCCTAATTTATGTTGCCTAAACTTTTGCAGCCGTGACCGCACAATAAAAGACATTATTTGCCTCCTTGTGCGTCAAAGTGAATACGCGGATCAATCCATTGATACAGTACATCGCAAATAAGACGTAAAAGCAGGCTAAACAGCGTGAAGAAAAACAATACGCCAAAAATAACCGGATAGTCTCGCTGAACAATTGCTTCAAAGCCCAACAATCCTACACCGTCTAGGTGAAAAATAATTTCAATAAAAAGATTTCCCACAAAGAAAATGCCTGCTAAAGCCTCAGGCAATCCAGCAAGAACCACTAGAATGGCATTACGGAATACATGTTTATATAAGACTTGCTGGCTATTTAAACCTTTTGCATAAGCTGCCAAGACATAAGGTTTATTGAGTTCTTCTAAAAATGAATATTTGGTTAAATAAGTTAAGCTCGCAAAACCACCTAAGATCATGGTAATAAGCGGCAACGTCATGTGCCATAAATAGTCCGTAATTTTTCCGAACCAACTCAATTGATAAAAATTATCTGACACTAGGTTTTGTAATGGAAACCACTGAAAATATGAACCGCCAGCAAAAAAGACAATAAGTAGTATGCCAAAGACAAAGCTGGGTACTGCATAGCCCACCACTAGCAATAAAGAAGTGGAACGATCAAACCATGTACCTTGTTGCTTCGCTTTTTTAATTCCAAGTGGAATTGAAATAAGATAAATCAGCAAAGTGCTCCATAGCCCAAGTGAAATTGACACAGGCATTTTTTCCCAGAGCAGCTCAACCACTGATTTATCTTTAAAAAAGCTTTGTCCAAAGTCTAAAGTCAAATAGCCTTTTAACATCAGTAAAAAACGTTCTAATGGAGGATGGTCAAACCCGTATTGGGCTTTAATTTGCTCGACCATTTCGGGGCTTAAACCTTTAGCACCTTGATAGTACATTTCAGTGCCTAATATACGCCCTGCTCCTAAGCCACTTTCTACTTCATGAATTGCCTGTTCAACTGGTCCACCCGGTGCAATTTGCACGACCACAAAGTTGATCAATAAAATAATGAACAACGTTGGAATCATTAAAAGAAGTCGCTTTAGAATATATGAACCCATATAACAGGATTTCCTTTAGGTACGTGCTTTTATTATTGATGTAAATATTGAGCAACTTTCTTAGCTTGGTTTGCATTACTCCACCAATACTCTATACCGGCAGAGAGCACAGGTTTCACTTTAGGCTGCTGATACATATTCCAGTACGCATACCAATAATCCCCTTTTCCATAAGTCGGGATCTGGTAATATCCTGCACGAAGCAATCGGTCAAGAACATGAGTATAAGTGATTTGCTGTTCACGGTCTTTGGCAGTGACCAGTTTTGAAATCACCTCATCAATTACGGGATTACGAATACCAGCGTAGTTATAGTTGCCATTTTGAACTGCTGCTGCACTTCCCCAGAACTGAGCCTGTTCATTGCCCGGGTTTAAAGATTGCGGCAAATTCATCGTAGTCATGTCAAAGTCATAACGGCGTGTACGTTCTAAATATTGCGGCGCATCAACCTGCCGTAAATTAATATTAATTCCTAATTTTTTTAAATTTCTTACAAATGGCATCAGTGTTCTTTGTTTGCCATCTTGCTGAATGAGAAACTCAATTTGTACAGGTTTGCCTTCGGGCGTATATAACTGCCCTTCTTTAATTTTATAACCCGCCTCAATCAGCAACTGTCTAGCAAATAATAGGTTTTGCCGGTTAAAACCACTGGCATCTGAGGTTGGATATTTCCAATCAGCCAAAACAGCTTTTTGCATGACTGGAGAGAGCTTTGGTAACAGAGGCTTTAATATGGCCATTTCATTGTTTGAAGGACGACTTGTCGCTGCCAAATCACTATTTTCAAAATAACTTTGTAGTCTTTGATATTGTCCGTAAAACAAAGCTTTATTTTGCCATTCAAAATCATAGGCATAAGTTAAAGCTTGTCTAAAACGGATGTCATTGAAAGGTTTGCGCCGTGTGTTAAAAACATAACTCTCGGTTGCAATGGGGTTATGATGTCTAAATTTATATTGCGTTACCAAACCTGCTTTTACAGCCGGAAAATGATAGTCAGTGACCCATTTTTTTGGATTAGTTTCTTCATGCAAAGTATATTGCCCAGATTTAAAACCTTCGAATGCAATATCCCAATTTCGGTAATAAACATACTTTAAATGATCGAAGTTATAGCGCCCTTTATTAATAGGTAAGTCTTTTGCCCAATAGTTCGGATTACGTTTATAACTAATACTTCGACCTGCATCAATTTTCTCAACCACGTAAGGCCCTGAGCCTATAATCGGTTGCAAGCTAATACGGGTAAAATCACGTTTCTGCCAATCTGCTTTTGAGTAAATCGGTAAACTCGCCACAACAAATGGCATTTTAGGATTATGGCTGGACTTAAAAGTGAATTTAACTTGATGTGGGTTTATCACTTCTGTTTTCGCTAAGTCTGCAAGATACATTTGTAGACCAAAATTAGATTTGGTTTGATAGGTATCAAAGCTAAATTTCACATCTTCAGCTGTTACGGGCAGCCCATTACTAAATCGAGCTTTTGGGTTTAAATAAAAAGTAACTGACTGAGTTTTTATAGGATCATACGAAACTTTTTCTGCCAGAAGTGGATATAACACCCCCACTTCATCAAGTGACTGGGTCATTAAGGTATCAAAAAGATAATTTACCCCTTCTGTCGCATTTCCCTTACCGTTCATACTGTTTAAGTTATCAAATGTCCCTTGCGCAGCCTGACTCAATACTCCGCCTTTAGGTGCATTCGGGTTGGCATAAGGCATAGCAGCCATTGCCAGATATTTAGGCTTAGAATGAATTGCGATATACGGCGTGGTTTGCTGAGCAGCGAATATAACTTGCGAAAAAACACTGAGCCCGACTAGCAGGCTCAGTTGAGAATATAACTTTTGCATAAAGTACTAATTATTCTATAAATTAGGCACTTTAATGATATCGCCAATACGCAATTGAGTCGACGGTGTTAGGTTGTTGAGTTCCGCCAGTAAAGTGGTTTCTAAACCATATTTACTCGCAAGACCAATTAAGGTATCACCACGTTTGACTTTGTATTCCACTACAGTTTTTGGAATCACAATATTTTGTCCACGCTGTAAATTGGCATTTGCTTTTAATGCATTCATTTCAGCAAGTTCACGAACTGAAATACCCGCACGACTCGCAATAGCATTTAACGAATCACCAGCTTTAACCGTGTACTTTTCAGTATTTTTTCCTGCAACTACAGCTTTTGGAGACGATTTTGCCGTATCCGTTTTAGCTGTTTCTACTGTTGGTAAATCACCTGTTAATTTTAAGCGTTGACCAACACGAACATTACTGTTGCGAGACAAACCGTTCAATGCAGCGAGGTAATCTAACTGTAAATGATAGCGGTTAGCGATATTTCCTAGGCTATCACCAGATTTAACTGTGTAGGTCTCTGGTGTTTCTTCTTTGGTATTTTTAGCCGAAACTTTGCTAGTTGTTTCAACTTCACCAGTTAATTTTAAACGCTGACCAGCACGAAGGCCTGCAGTACGTGACAAGCCATTCAAATCTGCCAAATAACTGGTTTGTAAGTTATATTTAGCTGCAATTGCATTTAAGCTATCGCCTGACTGCACAACATATTGGTCAGGAACTGATGCACCAGCCGGAACTTTTAGAGTTTGTCCCAGTTGGACATGACTGTTGGCTTTTAAGTTGTTCAGTTCAGCAAGCTCAGCTAGGCTAATTTTAGATTTGGTCGCAATGCTTGATAATGTATCACCACGCTGCACTTTATAACTTTCAGTTTTATATGATGGACCTGCTGCAAGCTTTTCATATTTACCAGAAGCCTTGCTGTCATCAACTTCATCAACAGTGATTTCTTTTGCAGGTACATTAATTTTTTGGCCTACAATTAAATTACTACCAGCTGATAACCCTGGTGTTAGGTCTGCCAACTCTTGATTAGATAATGCATAACGGTCTGCAATTAATTTCAAATATTCGCCACGTTTAACCGTATAACTCTTTGTTGCAATACGACGTGTACTTGCTTGAATTGCCTTTGGCTCTACTTTAGCAGCACGATTACCTTTAGGCTCTTTTAACTGTAATTTTTGCCCTACAAACAAGCCATCTGTTACAGACAAATCGTTATATTCAGCTAGCTGTTTCACTGACAAATTAAATTGATTTGCCACTCCTGTTAAACTGTCATTTGCTTGAACAACATAGACATCAGGTTTAGCTGCCGATTTTGCCGTAGTTTCCACCTCTTGAGGCTTAGCATCATAGAGATATAGACTGGTTCCTACAAATAAAGTCTTTTCAGGATCAATCTGGTTCCATTTAGCTACATCACGCCAGTTCACACCATTCTTCATGGCAATAACTGCTAAAGTATCGCCAGGTTGTACTGTATAAGTACTACGCTTACCTTTAGGTTGTACAACCACAACATCTGTATCAGTCTTAATATAAGGCTTATCTTTATTGCGCTGAGCATCTTCAGAGTTTGCAAGAGTTGCATCTTCAGCTAAAGTTTTTGGATAAGCAAAACCTTTACTTACTTCTTTACCTTGCTGCTCAGCAACAGATTGGCTGGTCTGAATTGCGGTTAACTTAATTTTGCCGTCATACGGATCGACAATTTCTGTACCCTGAGGTGCAAGTGCTTTTAACTCGGCAACAACTTGATCTTTTTCAGCTTGAGTAGCTTGAGGCTCTAAAGCTTGATCAACTGTTTCCTTTTCCCCTTCAGCACGCACTGCCGCTAAAATTTTCTCGCGTTCAGTTGCTGAAATTGGCGGTTCCGTTCTCACAGGTTTGATATTTGCAGCCGGAGTGACCGCAACAGGAATACGTGGTGCACTTGGTACATCAGCTGACGCTGCAAAAGCAGCTAGCGCATCAGAACCACGAGGGGTTGCAGTTTTTACCGTTACCGAGCTGCTACTTGTTTTAGCAGGTGTCGATGGTCTTACTGGCTGAGCTGGAGTTGATGGAGTAGTTCGAACTGTGACTGAAGTTGAAGTCGTTGTGGTCGGTTTAGACGGCGAAGTAACACTTGCCCACCAGCCTGAACTTCCACCGGCTTTCATTCCTTTTAGCTTGTTATCCACTGAAGGACTTATATCAGCTGGAATCAAAATACGCATTGGACTTGCAGGGTCTACTGTTTCACCACGATAGCCTGGGTTTAATGCATATAACTCAGCACGACTAAGACCCGTCACCGACGCGATTTCATTTAAAGATAATGGTGCAGATAAGGTAACTTCACGGAAATGGGGTCTGTTTGCAATCGGAGGTAACGAAACCCCATAAGCGCGTGGGTTTTTAATAATTTGTGCAACAGCCAAGAAACGCGGAACATAGTTCATGGTTTCTTGCGGTAATTTTAGTGACCAATAGTCTGTTGGCAAACCAGCAGCCTGATTTCGGTTAATCGCCTGTTGAATACGACCCGGACCAGCGTTATAAGCAGCCAAAGCTAATTCCCATGAACCGAACTGGTTATATAAGCTTCCTAAAAACTCATAGGCAGCACGAGTAGATTCCACAACATCACGGCGTCCGTCGTACATACCCGTTTGTTGTAAACCATAAATACGACCAGTACTAGGAATAAATTGCCATAAACCCGCCGCCGCCGCACTACTTGTTGCAGCTGGGTCATATGAACTTTCAATCACTGGTAATAATGCAAGTTCGGTTGGAAGACCACGGCGTTCTGCTTCTTTAACAGTATGATATAAATAACGACTTGCGCGAGCACTTAAGCGGTCAAGGTAGGGCTGACGTGAGATAAACCAACTACGCTGCGCTTCAATACGTGGATCCCAATGATTGAGGTCCATTTTGAAGCCTACGGCCATACGCTTCCAGACATCACCGTGTTTTAAAATAAGTAAACGGTCACCCTCTACAGCACGCATATCTGTTGCTGAAAGTAAGTCTTCTAAAGAGTCCAGACTGCTTGCATCAAGATAGCCTGCTCCACTCACCTGTTTTGTTTTCGAGGTTTTTGCAGATTGCGGAGTCGAAGAACAGCCTGTTGTAATACCCAACGCAGCTAAAGCAGAGCTAAGGACTGTAATTTTGAATAATGATGCTGCAGATGGCTGCCACACAAATGTGGTTGGTTTATACATAAAAACTTCCAAACAACTCGCGTAATATTTCTTGGGGTCTGCCCACAAACCCTAGGTCTTCGATGCCATTGTAGTAAAGCATGCAAGATAGACAAGGCAATAATTTAATGTCATTTGCATGGAAATGTTACAAGAAATTAAAAAAAGCTTGCTTTGTAACGATGGAACCGAACTTTTTGCGTATACAATACACCAAATTCAGCTCTTTTTCTTTCAGTTTAGGTTTCGATTTATGTCTCAAACAATCACACTGTATGTTGATGGTGCATGTCGTGGCAATCCGGGTTTAGGCGGTTGGGGTGCATATGTCATTACCGAACAGGGTGAACATAAATTATTTGGCGGTGAACCCGACACAACAAATAACCGTATGGAACTTACTGCGGCTATTGAAGGAATTTCTTTTTGCCCTCCTGATGCTCAATTAATTGTCTGGACAGACTCAAATTATGTGAAGCAAGGTATTACAGAATGGATTCATGGTTGGAAAAAGAAAAACTGGAAAGATGTTAAAAATCCTGACCTATGGCAAAAACTCGATGCCGTTTGTGCGGGTAGAAATATTGAATGGAACTGGATTAAAGGCCATGCAGGACATGCAGGTAATGAAATGGCTGACCAACTTGCGAATTTAGGTGCAGACAAAACTGCTCAAGAACTTAAGCAACCACAGTCAGCCACTGTATCGCAAGATATAAAAAAGCCTGAACAGGACTGGTTACTAGACGATCCTTTCGGATTCGATCTGGTTGAAACAACCGAAGATGAAACAGTCACTTTAGAGCAGACACAAGAAGTTGAGATGATTGTTGTGGATGAAGAAATGAATCTAGTTGAGGCTGTAGAACAAGAAGAACAACAGCAAAATACCAATATTCATCCACAAATTGTGATGACTGAAGCCAAGCTTAAATTACAAGGCCCAAGACAACTCATACTCGATACGGAAACAACTGGTTTCTATTTCCAAGATGGTGACCGCATTATTGAAGTCGGTGCGATCGAAATGATTAACCGTAAGCTTACGGGTAGTTCGATTCACATTTATATTAATCCTGAAAAACCAGTGGGTGACTCTGTTCAAGTCCACGGTATTACAGATGAGTTTTTGGTCGACAAACCAAAATATGCAGAAATTGCAGATACCTTATTTGAATACCTAAAAGGCGCAGAAATTATTGCCCATAACGCAACCTTCGATATGAACTTCTTAGATATGGAGTTTAAGCGTGTTGGGTTACCTGCTCTTTCAGAAGTTTGTGAAGTTACCGATACTTTAGCTTTAGCGAAAAATAAGCATCCTGGGCAGAAAAACTCACTTGATGCCTTAGTTAGACGTTATGAAATTCCAGCGCGTGACCGTACTTTCCACGGCGCATTACTCGATGCTGAAATTCTTTCTGATGTTTACTTGGCAATGACAGGTGGTCAAGTTTCCTTTGATATGGATGCCCTATCGCAAAGTGAAAGTGACCAGCAAAAAACGACCAAAGCTAGAGTTCAAATTGAATTACCTGTTATTTACCCTTCAGATGAAGAGCTAAACATACATGAGACTTGGGTCAAAGAATTTGAGAAAAAACATGGAGAACCTTGCCTTTTTGCAAAATAAATTTTTGATTCTCTAATGTTTTTTTAGTTTCCCCTTTTGCAAGTTAAGTTATATTAGTCGTATAGATTTTTAGCTCAAACTATTGAGCCATGACGAATATAACAATTGATTTTTTTTGCAAAGGGGAATTTTTATGTCTGAGCATAATTCGATTCAATTTGATCCAACAGCGTTACTCATCATTAAAAATGAAATTGATAATTCAATAAAACTGGTGGAAGGCGCTGTAAGTACCTTAATTGAAGAACAGGCTCTCCCTTTTGGTATTGATGATGCATTAGAACAATTTAAACAATGTACTCAAGTCTTACGTCTCATTGATATTCCATATTTGGCAAAAATCACTCAATATTCAACCGAGTTGATGCAAAAAATTATGGCGAATCCAGAGCGCATCAACACCGATGAGGTTGTTGCTCTAAGTGAAGGCACAACCATGGTTAAACGTTATATTGAGTTCATCTGTTTACGTGAAGTCGAAGTACCTCAGTTTCTTTTAGACACCTTAAATAATTTAGAAAAAGCCTTAAATAAGCCACTAACCTCTTCTGGACAACAGATTGCGTCAAAGCTTTCAACAGTTTCACTTGAGTTACCGTTACCCGAAGTGCTTATTAATGAAAGAACTCAGTTTATCCATCAGCTTTATAAATTATCACTACATCAATTTTTAAATAAAACTGAAAGTGCTCGAGACTTTCAAGCATTTAAACTGATTGGCGGTTATTTAGTGAGTATGGCTCAAGGTCAACCAAGCCAGCAATACTGGCAATTGGTAAACTCTGCCTTTAGTCATATTGATGAACTTGTTTTAAATGATGCTCGCCTACGTGTGTTCATTAACCTTGAAAATGCCATAAGTTTATTTTTAGCTTCACCTGAAGGCTTTGAAGCAAACTTAACTGCTCTAGCAGATATCCTGAGTATTGTGATTGGACAAGAAGACCAACTTGCGCAGCAAATCCGTAGTCAGTTAAACATTGGTCATGAGTTTCTCACCGACACTCAACTCAAAACCCTGAGCCAACACTTGTATGGTCCAGACTTTGATACCATGCAAACGGTAAGTCAATTAATCTTAAGCGAAATGAACAAAGTTCGTAATGATATTGAATATAACTACCAAAACATGTCACCAGAAAAAGCTCAGCAACTACAAAGCAATCTTATGCAGCTTGCTCATACTTTTAAATTACTCAACTTAAACGAGGCTGCTTCAGAGCTTTCTCAACAAGCCAGCAGTTTAAGCCAAATCAATATATTGAGTAACGAAAACTATGCTCAGCAGTTGATGAAAAGCATTTTATCTGCCATGAATGCCATTGGTATTTTGGTGCGCCATTATTCATCTAACCGTCTACAAATTCGTGTAAACAATACCAATATCTCTCTAGATCGTTTAGATGAAGCACATCAGACATTATTGAATGAGACCAAAAATTTAATCGATTTTGTATGCCAAAGTTTGACTCTCTATGCCAACGATCAAACTCAAAATATTGAAGCAATTGCAGGCTCTTTAAAAGAGTTGGCTGGCGCGGCTGAATTTTTAGGAAGTACAGTTCAACAAAATGCTTTACTTGAAACTGCCAAGTTTGTACAACAGCAAATCGATCAAAATCAGCCTTTCAATCATGATCAGATTCACTGTATTTTTAACGTTTTAGCTGGGCTAGATATGTTAGTTGACAATTTAAAAAATAAACAGCCTGTTCTACAATCCATGTTTGATGTAGCATTGCTAAGTAGTCAACAACTTCAAAAAAAGGCAGCTTAATGTCTGAGTTATCACTTGCTTATATTTTTCATCATCAACAATTATTGGTTGACCAAAACCTTCAATTACCCAAAGTCGAAAAGTTAGCAAGTGATCTGCTTTTCACTCATGATGAACAGGTCATTGCACGTGACCTGTTGAGTGAAGAAGCCATTCCGGAAGGCCTGCAACTCGTTCCAATTCGTCAACTTATTTCCAACTGGTCAAAAGAACAATTTTTACAGGCAAGTCGTGCTGTACAGTTGCTCGAATGGCGACGTAATCACAAGTTTTGTAGCCACTGTGGGCATGCTACCGAAGTACACCCTACAGAATATGCTATGGTGTGCCCTTCTTGTCGCTACCACCAATATCCGCGTGTAAACCCATGTATTATCACCATCATTACTAAAGGCGATGATGAAATTTTATTGGCGAAATCTATTCACAATAAAACCAATATGTATGGCTTGATCGCAGGATTTGTAGAAGTTGGGGAAACGCTTGAAGAAGCTGTTCAGCGCGAAGCTTTAGAAGAAGTGGGACTTAAACTCAAAAATATTCAATATATGTCAAGCCAACCCTGGCCTTTTCCAAGCAATCTCATGATTGCATTTAGAGCTGAATATGAGTCAGGTGAAATTTCTTTGCAAGAAGATGAAATTGCCGATGCGCAGTTCTTTAAATTTGATCAGCTACCTGAAATTCCATTTAAAGGCAGTATTGCACACGCAATGATTACGCAGATTACTCAAGCGAAGTAATCTGCGCTCTCAAACAGATGTTTTAGAATACTTCATCCAGAAAGTGCAAAATGGTCCGTTTAGTTCGGAAGTAATGACTTACAAAACTCGATAAACTCGCCAAAATTGTAATATGACCTGTTTTAGGAATCACAGCGATATGACTGTGATTTCCGCTTTGTCTAAGTGCCTGATCAAGATCAAAGGTATTTTCTTTTTTTACAAGCTGATCATTTTCAGCCATGAGCAGATAATGCTTAATATGATTTTGATTTACAAAATAATATGGCATCACTTCTTTATAAGAAATGCTTTGATCAAAAGCATCTTCGGCAAGCGGATCACCTTTATAATCAAAATGATAAGGACCTGCCAAACCAAAAATTGCTTTAATATTACCTAAACATTGAATTGTATTTGGCTTTGGATGATAAACAGCAGACATCACATTAAATGCACCTGCCGAATGTCCCATAAGCACAATATTCTCTGTCGAGATTTCCAATTTTTCTTGGTTCTGGTGTAAATAGTTTAACGCTTGCGTTAAGTCATCTACATAACTTGGAAAAATATTCTTTGGTGCGAGCTGATAGTTAATGACAGCAACGTCATAACCTTCTTTCGTAAACGCTTCACCCACAAATAAATAGTCTCGTTTATTACCATGTTGCCAAGCACCACCATGTACAAAAACAATGAGTGGTCGATGAGCTAAGCGCTTAGTAGAACGATAAATATCTAGACGATGGCGAGGCTTTAAGCCATAACGCACATTTAAAACCTGCTCAAAACCATCTTTTGGTGTAAAACGGTTTAAAGCAAAGCTCCCCAAATTATACAGACGGAACTCTTTATAAAGAGTTCTCGCCTGCTCAATTTTGCTTTGTAATTGTTCAATCAGGTTCATATTTTATTGTGCAGAAGATGCTGGATCTGTTTGGTCCGGATCAATTGCAACAGGAGTTTGAACTGTTGGTTGAGCAAGAACATTATTAATTACTGGTGTAGTTGTTGCGCTGGCAGTACTCGCTGCCGGAGCAGGCGCTAAATCAATATTATCAATGAGCGTTACAATCTTAGTTACGTTACCGACATTTTGAAGCACATTGTTTAAGTCATTAATTTCAGCTGTGTTTAAACGCCCCATCACATATAAAACACCATCTTCGGTATGGACCAGTACTTTACTGTCCGATACTACTGGCGCTTTCATTAATAAAGCACGTGTATTTGCGGTTACCCCAGCATCTTGCATGATCGTGTTATAGCTTACTTTGTTACCCACCGTAATATAGTTATGTACGGCTTTCACATCACTCATGGCTTTAACGTTGTCTTCTGCCAACTGTTTTAAGTATGGGTCTGGCACCTGTCCAGTTAACAATACTGTGCTATGGAAGCTTTCGATGTTAATACGAGATTGTTTAAAACGCTGATCAAGCTTATAGAGGTTAATATTCGCTGTACGCTTAATTGAAGAATCAATAAATACTTGGCCTAAGCTACGTACACCACTATCTGTTCCAACTGGAGCTGTACCTGTTCCACCAGAAATAAAACTTGCGCAACCTGACAAACTTGCGACACAAAGCGCTGTTACAGCAATACGTTTCAACACTCCACCAGACTCCTATCAATCTCTTCTTGGCTTGATCATAAAACATCAGTCTTTAATTTGCTCAAAAGAGTAATGAACTCTTAATCCAAAGTAAATGCATTTTCGATCCATTGCAGATCATAATGGAATTTCGAAAAGTCTTGCTGTACTGTTTTTGCAATTTTCTGTGGAAAATCAAAACAAATCACATCAAAACGACAATAAAAATCCTGATAAGATGGGTAGCGCTGTAAAAACCTCATCGCCGTCTTAATTATTTTTTTCTGTTTGCTCAAGGTGACCATTTCACAAGCTTGACCATAATTTCCCTGCCCTCGCGCTTTTACCTCAACAAAAATCAATTCGTTACCGCGTTTTACAATCAGATCGACCTCTCCACGGCGTGAATGATAATTACTGGCGACCCATTCATAATTTTGTTCTTTTAAAAGTTTTAGTGCTGTTTGTTCCGCCCATTGGCCCAACTGCTGTGCAACTAACATAATTTTTTTGTTTCCCCAATTAAAAATGTAAATACTGTTAATGCCGGTTCTATACCTTTTTATTTTTGAATTGAACAAATCAAAAGCAGATGTTTCGAAAAATAAAAAGCCTACTGACATTGTTCACGCCAAAAACATAATTTCGGGTACACTAACCCATTAAAATTGTTTATCTGTACGGAGTAAAAACCAAATGAGTGCTCAGTTATTTGTTGTAGCCACCCCAATCGGGCACTTAAATGATATGACTTTCCGTGCAATTGATATCTTAAAATCAGTTTCTGTTGTTGCTGCCGAAGATACACGCCAATCAGCTCAATTATTCAAACACTATAATATATCTACTCCACTTACCGCATGCCACGACCATAATGAAAGCAACAAAATTGAGCAGTTAGTTCAAAAGCTACTTGCTGGTGAAAATATTGCTTTGATTAGTGATGCAGGCACACCACTTATTAGTGACCCTGGGTTTAAACTGGTTCGTGCTGCTCAAGAAAATGGTATTAGGGTTGTACCTGTACCGGGTGCATGTGCTGCAATTGCTGCTTTAAGTGCTGTAGGCCTACCAAGTGACCGTTTTAGTTTTGAAGGCTTTTTACCATCAAAGGCTTCTCAACGTATTTCGCAACTCGAAAAGCTTAAAAATGAAACTCAAACCTTAATTTTCTATGAAGCGCCACATCGTATTTTAGAATGTGTAAAAAATATGGCTGAAGTATTTGGTGAAAACCGCCCTGTAGGTTTCGCACGTGAAATTACCAAAACATTTGAAACGATCAAAAAAATGACCTTAAAAGATTTGGTTAGTTTTATTGAAAATGACCATAACCAAGAAAAAGGTGAAATTGTTCTTGTAGTTGGCGGTGCACCAGAAAAAACCGATCTGGAACAAGAAAAACTAGATGAGCTTTTAAAGCGCTTACTTCAAGATTTATCAGTTAAAGCAGCATCTCAACTGGCTGCTGATTTAACGGGTATTAAGAAAAAAGTCGCTTATCAACGTGCGCTTGAGTTAACACAATCTTAATTTATTAACTAAACGGTGATGACCAACGCCTATGTCATCACCTCGCATAAATTTTGCATAACAATATTAAAGATAAAAAATAAGAGTATTGATATGACTGAATCACTTGGAAAACTTGGCCCGCATGAAGGACAAGAACTAGAATTATTACTTTCAGGCAAAAAACCTATCGCTTATTTTTATGAGTTATTACCCATTGAATTTATAAAGCATCTTGAACAAGGGTCTTTATCTATGATCAGTAAAGACATTGAAACTTCTCTGTCTCTCCCCTTTTCAATTATGTTGATCTATAAAGATGCGTCTTTAGCAGATTTGAATGAACTCATGTTATGTATTGAAAGGTCATTAAAAGCAACTCAACTTGAAGAGCGCCTAGAACTCGACCGTAGAATCGGACAACTTTTAGATTACTCAGTACAAGATATAGAGTTTTATATTCAACACATTTTAAATCGTCATTTAAAAACTAAGATCTAAAATTATCTTAGTATCTGTTTTGCTGATTCAACAATGGTCTCAGTCAGTACATCAAGTTGCTTAGACTGTCTTTTCCAGTGATGCCAATATAAAGGAACATCAAGTTGAGCCTCAGGCATAATATCAACAAGTGTTCCATTTTCGAGTAATGGTTGAACCTGAAGCTCAGGCACCATGCCATAACCTAAACCTAGTTGAATTGCTTTAACGAAAGCATCTGTTGCCGGAATAAAACTATAAGGATAACTCTGCATTGGTAAACCGTATCCTTTTAATAAAACCTCTGAATGCATTAAATCTTTATGGTTAAAAATAACCGCCGGTGTTTTTCTTAAAACTTCTCGGTTAATTCCACCACTAAACCACCGATTTACAAACTCGGCCGATGCCAGCATTTTATAGCGCATTTTACCAAGAGGCTGAGCTAAACAGCCTGCCATCACCTGCTCTTCTGCTGTGATACATGCATTGACCTGCCCTGTTTCTAGCAAAGTATGCGTGTGTGATTGATCATCAATTTTTAGCTCTAACACTATTTTTTCTTTAAAAAGTGTTTGCTGAATACTGGGTAAAAGCCAAGTTGCTAATGAGTCTGCATTTGAAGCCAACGCAATTTTATAAAATTCTGAGTCGGATGATTTGCCCATTAAGCCTTGTAATAGATTTTGCTCCATTAGCCTTGTATGACGTAAATGCTGGAGTAAGGTTTGCCCTGCTTGTGTAAGTACACAAGGACGGCCACGTATAATTAAAATCTGACCTAAATATTTTTCTAGCGCTTGTACACGTAGTGATACAGCAGAGGGAGTTATACATAAGTGCTCTCCTGCCGCATCAAAACTCCCGACTTCTGCAACCGCCAGAAAAGCTTCACACTGCTTACTATCTAACATACAAAACCTAAATTATTTTTAGCCAAACCTAAATATTCTTAATTTTACTTATTTCTTAATAAAAAGTCAGATAATTCCCCCATCTGATTTGTTTCTGCTTAATGGTTATGCTTTCTCTGAGTGTGTTTTTTAAAGGTTTAGGTATTGGTAGCGGCCTAATTGTAGCAATTGGTGCCCAAAATGCTTTTGTTCTAAAACAAGGACTTAAACAGCAATATGTATTTTGGCTATGTTTAATTTGTGCCCTGTCCGATTCAATTTTAATCGCCTGTGGTGTATTAGGTTTTGCCGAAATTATGACAGCATCACCCATCTTAATCACAGTCGCTAAATATTTAGGGGCAACGTTCTTATTCGTCTACGGTGCAAAAGCCTTCTATGCCGCGTTTAAAACTAACCAAGGCATGGAGCTTGATAGCAGCCAAAAGCAGACTTTAACCCAAGCACTTATAACCTGTCTTGCCTTTACTTGGCTGAATCCACATGTTTATTTAGATACCATTGTACTGATTGGTTCGGTTGCGACACAGCTAGAAGATAAAATCAGTTTTGCCTTAGGTAGCATTCTTGCCTCTTGGATTTTCTTTTTCAGTCTAGGCTATGGTGCAAGATTTCTAAAACCATTATTTATCAATCCAAAAGCTTGGAAAATTTTAGATTTCATGATTGGTTGCGTTATGTGGAGTATCGCAATATCACTTCTCATCTAATGCATTCAAAAACAAAAAAGTACCATGCTTATATGGTACTTTTTTATGCAATCAAAATTAAGCTTCTGAACCCAACATTAACTTTGATTGTTTTCTTTCTTGTAATGATTGCTTAATCACAGCATAACCCGAAGATACACCTAAATATGCAATAACAAAGGCTACGAACAAATCAGGAAATATAGTGCCTGTTCCAAACACGCCTACAGCAGCCAAAACAACAGCAATGTTGGCGATAGAGTCATTTCGACTACACAGCCACACAGAACGCATATTGGCATCACCATCTCTAAATGCATAAAGCATTAAAGCAACGGAAACGTTAGCAATTAAAGCCATTACCCCAATTGCCCCCATAACCATCGGTTCAGGTGAAACTCCATGAAAAAATGACCATACCACTTTTGCAATGACGAAGAACCCAAAAGCGGCCATCGTTATACCCTTAACAAGTGCTGCGGTTGCACGCCAGTAAAGGCTCATCGAAAGCACGACTAAAGACAGAGCATAATTTGCAGCATCTCCGGCAAAATCTAATGCATCTGCCCATAATGAAACAGATTGGGCTTTATAACCGCCGACTATCTCAACGACAAACATGAGTGCATTAATTACAAGAGCAATCCATAACGCTTTTCTAAAGCGCGGGCTTGCTTTCTTTGTAGGAGAGCAGGTTGAAGCACATCCACATCCAGCCATTTTATTTCCTCAAAAACTCTTTTATAGTGATTAGAAACCCTTGAGTAGCTCCAGAGTCAAGTCTTATGAGTCTTTCTATTGGTCAATTATCAAAAAAAGCGGATGTCCCGATCGATACTATTCGTTATTACGAAAAAGTAGGTGTATTGGACCGCATTCAGCGCTCAGAAAATAATTATCGTGTTTACACAGATCAAACACTCGCAGACCTATTATTTATTAAACATTGCCGTGAATTAGATATTTCTCTCAGTGATATTAAAACGCTAAAAGAAATGAAAGCTCAGCCGAAACGGGCTTGTACGGAAGTTGATAATTTGGTGAATAAATACTTGATAGAAGTATCGGAAAAGATTGAGCGACTGTTGCTTTTAAAAGAAACCCTAATCGATTTAAAACAACACTGCTCTACCGACCGTACAGTAGATGAATGCGGCATTTTAAAAGAACTACAAAACCACCCTTAAATCATCATAAAGTGGGCAATAAAAAAGCATCACTCAAGTGATGCTTTTTTAATATTAACGATCGCTATGTTCATCTGGTGGAACTTCTGTGATTCTTCCGCCACGAGCTAAAAACGCAGCGACTTCATCTTCCAACGCTTGGCGTTGTTTTTGTTTCGCAGTTACAGTAAGCGTTTCTGCTTCTGCAAGATCGGCATCAGTTAAGTTGCCTGCTTCTTCATCAGCTGCGCCACTTTCAGCCGCTTTGGCTTCATCTTCATCTACAGCAGAATCTTCTGCATCTTCATAATCATTGATATCTGTCATTTTTACACTCCCCACAATGATTTGTATTGCATCATCGCTATGGTCTTCGAGACCTCAGAAATTTAGCAATCTCTTTGCATTTAGCAAAGAGCCAAATTGGTCAAATCCGTATCTTTTCTGACCGAATTGGTAATGATATATAAATGATTGTTTAAAAAATATCTACTGATATTTATTTAGATCAGTAGAGCATAAACTTCGTAATTATTTTAACGACTATACTGGGTGTTTTGTAAAGCCCCTAAACCATTTGCTTGTTGCATAAAACGCTCTTTTAAGAACGAAATTTGTTCAACTTGCTTGAGTCCCACATTCCGGGCCCAAATCAATGGAAATAGCTCACTGCTTTCTAGCCAACCAATTGCCGACATACTATGCATCATCGCATCATTCTGTCCTTTACGGCGGTGTTCATAACGCATTAAGGTTTGTTCATGCGCCCATACACCACGACCTAAATCATGCAATAGTGCATCACAGAGTACAGCTGCATCTAAACAACCAATATTCACCCCTTGTCCAGCAAGTGGATGAATCACATGAGCTGCATCGCCAATGAGGGCTAGGCCATCTTTAACGTATTGTTTTGCGGCACGCGCTTTCAATGGAAATTGGGCTCTTGAACGAACATCGAGCACTTCACCCAACATATGTTGGCTTTCACGAGTTAGAAGTTGCATAAACTCAGCATCACTTAAAGCTGAATATTCATCGGCATAATCATCTGGTAGTGTCCAGACAATGGACTGCCAGTAGCCATTTTCACTTTCTTCAAGACTCGCCATTGGCAAATATGCTAAAGGCCCTGTAGGTAAGAAGATTTGACGGGCAACATAGTGATGAGGTTTGGAAGTCTTTATTGCACAGCTAATGGCTGCTTGCTTGTAATCTAGTACGTCGAGGTCAATAAAAGCTTGCTCACGTACAAATGAATTTGCACCATCTGCACCAATAAGTAGTTTAGTTTTAAGCGTAGAACCATCTGCCAATTGAATATGCCAGCACCCAACACCTTGCTCAATACGGGTAACGCGAACTTGAGTACGATAATCTGTTAACTGCTCAATCATTTTTTGTTGAATAGCAACATTCAATACACTTGGCTCAACCATAGAACCCAAGGCTTGCTCTGGCATTGGTCTTTGTACAGACTCATGGCCAAAATTAATTTCACCATAGCCATTTAAATTCCACACTTGCATGCCGGTATAAGGCATTTGACGTGCCAGATCATCCCAAACATTGACTGTTTTAAGTAAATGAATGGTCGCTTGGCTAAGAGCTAAAACACGTGGGTTCATCACACTTAATGTTTTTTCAACATCCAGTACAGGAGCAGCATCAAGCACGGTAGGTTGTACACCACCTTGTGCAAGTAATAAAGCAGTTAAGCCACCAACTAGTCCACCACCAACAATGACGACATCTAACACTTCACTCATGCTTTTAACCCCATTGCATAGTTTGCTACCAGTGGCTTAACACCCGGAATGACATCAAATGCAATTAATCCAGTATTACGGATTAATTTTAATAATGGGTTTTGGTTACTAAAGCCCCGAACTACGGTATCGCAGAATTTAATTACTCGCTGCTGGTCAGATAAACGGGCTTGTTCATAGGCAAGTAAATTATCTGGGTTACCAATATCATCAGATGCGCTTAACTGGTTCACTAAATAACGCAGCAATACATCTGCATCACGCAGACATAAATTAAAACCTTGCCCAGCAACAGGATGGATTGTATGCGCTGCATTACCCATTAAAATAACGCGTCCGACAGCTTGTTTATGCGCAAGCACTTGTGAAAGCGGATAACTAAAGCGTTTACCCGTTTTTTCAAATTTACCCGCTCTGTCACCATAAGTTTTTTGCAAAGCATCTAAAAAGTGTTGGTCGTTTTCTTCACCCAACCACTCACCTTCAGTGCCTTTTTTAACAGGCCATACCACTGAGCGACGGTATTCACCCGGTAATGGTAACAAAGCTAAAGGCCCTAATGCACTAAAACGTTCAAACCCTACATGCTCATGCGGTTTTGAAGTCTGAACAGTCGTAACGATCGCAACCTGATCATAGTCGTGAACATCAACACCCACACCAATTGCTTGACGACAGAAAGAATCGCGCCCATCTGCTGCAATTAATAATTTTGACTCAAGCTTTAAGACTTCATCACCACGCTGAGCTTCAATATGTACCTGTTCAGCATTTTGAGTTAAAGCAGTTACTTGTACGCCATCAATCAGTTCAATCAAAGGCTGTTGACGTACTTGAGTTAATAAAACACGACCGAGCCATGCATTTTCAATGACTTGCCCAAAGCTTTCGACTTTCTCTTGTTCTGCAATTAAACGTGCTTTTCCAAAACTGCCTTGTTCAGTAATGTGAACTTGCAAAATTGGAGTGGCATGCTGTTGTAAGGCACCCCATAACCCTAACTTCTGATAAATCTGTACGCTACGACGTGATAAAGCCGTATTCCGCGCATCAAAACTGGAATGATAAGGGGCAACATTTTGATCATCATAGTTTGGGTATTTCACAGCTTCTAATAGCTTTACCGCGATATTAGCCTTCGCCAGCATGAGGGAAAGGCTTAAACCCACCATACCCCCACCTACAATAATCACTTGTTGTTGCATCGAGTTTTGCTCCTTTGGCGAATACGTTTAATTATGCTTTAGCTTGCGCCATTAAATGTTCAATATCTGCAATATCTTTAACCACGTCGGCCGTTAAAACTCGTGGGCCTTTTGAGGTCGCGACTACATCATCTTCAATACGAATGCCAATACCACGCCATTTTTTATCTACAGTTTCGTCATCTGGTGCAATGTATAAACCGGGTTCAACAGTAACAACCATGCCCTCTTCATATTGGCGCCAGTCGTCATCTTTTTTATAAGAACCGACATCATGTACATCCATACCTAGCCAATGGCCTGTACCATGCATATAAAATTGACGATATGCCTCGGTTTCAATCAGCTCACTCACCTCACCTTTGAGCAAACCTAAATCAACTAAGCCTTCCGTTAAAATTTTGACTGCAACCTCATGAGGCTCACGGTATGAATTACCTATACGTACTGCATCAATCGCCGCATATTGAGAGGCCAATACCACCTCATACAATGCTTTTTGTTCGGGGCTAAATTTCCCGTTTACGGGAAAAGTACGGGTAATATCCGATGCATAGAACTCATATTCACATGCAGCATCAATTAAAACCAAATCACCGTCTTTAAGGGGCTGGTTATTTTCAACATAGTGTAAAATACAAGCATTGGCACCGCCACCGACAATACTGTTATATGAAGGTACACAGCCGTTTTGCCCAAAGATATAATTAAGCTCGGCTTCAAGTGCATATTCCATCATGCCAGGGCGAACAGTTTGCATTGCACGAGTATGTGCCTTAGCACTAATTGTTGAAGCAATTTGCATCAGCTCAATTTCTTGCGGTGATTTAATTAAACGCATTTCATCAACAATGCGATCAAGTTGAACTAACTGGGCTGGAGCGGCTTCATGACGATGCTCGGCATTCGCTTTTTTGATCCATTGGCTTACTCTGGCATCAAATGCAGCATTGTGTCCGATTCGATAATAAAGACGCTCTTTATTTAATAATTTTTCAATAATTTCTTCATCAAGCAGATCAATTGCATAAGCTTCATCTGCTTCGTACTCTTCAATTGCGCCGTCAATTCCCGCACGATAACCATTCCAGATTTCCATCTCACGATTGCGTTCACGGCAAAAAAGACTATAGCTATAGTCTGTAACGTCATCAAACGTTTCAATGACAGCGACTGCCTCAGGCTCTGCAAAACCCGTCAAATAGAAAAAACTACTATCGGCACGGAATTTATAATCCGCATCACGATTACGGTACATTTCCTCACGCGTCGCAATAATCGCAATGCTGTTTGGACCCATTTTTTCTGCTAGACGGTTTCTGCGATGTTGAAAATCAGCTTGAGGCAATTTCATAATGATCTACTTGATTTAGAATTTTAAAGTCAAAAAATTAAACACAGCCAATAACACATCGCCTCAATTAACTTGGGCGATGTGGTGTAAACATTTCTACAATATTTTGATCTGCGGTGCCTACAGTAGAAGTTTTACTTTTTGCATAAAAGTTTTTCAACAATGAACTTTCAGCCACTGTTACTTTCTTTCTACCAATAGATAAGCTCACTGGAATAAGGCGTACAAATTCATACAATTCTTCGTAACTGCTTTCGCCTTCTTCGTCGTTATCAGAGTCTTCAAATTCTACTGCTGCAACATCTTGCAAATGTTCGATCAACTCACGCTCATCTGTACGAACATGGCCCGATGCCAAACCAAAACCGAGCACAACGCCAGCACACCAATCTGACAATGCTTGTACACGGTCTTGAAGAAGATGTTCATCATCTGGAAGCATTGGTAAATAGTCCAATTCATCTTCCGATAATGCATGTGCTACATCTTCTGCTTCATCTGTTAAAAGCGCTAAAGCTTCTTCATTTAACTCAGGCACATTAAGAGTTGTTAAGATTTGTGTCCATTCTTCACGCGTAGGCGCTTCTGTCACACAAACAATACCTGTTAATAAACCATGTAACTCACTAGGGCTTGAAATTTCTTCAATTCCTTCAAAATGAGCGTTCCATTCTGTCCAGCCTGAAATATCGTCTTGCATTCGTTTATCCAATCTCTATACTTCGTATATATTACCTTTGATTGCAATTCTGTGCGACCTCGTTATGTTAGAACAATTACAGCGTCTACAAGCGCATATTGGCGTTTTAAAAACACGCTTACATCATCTAGAGAGTGAAAATTCTGCTCTCTCGGAAGCTAAAGAACTGGCTGAAACAGAGCATCACGCACAAGTTGTGCAAAAAAATAGCATCATCACTAAAAAACAAGAGGAAATTGAGACATTAACTGAGCAACTCACTCAGTTACAAGGCCAATTTCAACAATTGAATCAAGATGCTAACACACTTGCAGAGCGTTACAGCCGCCTAGAAAAAAGTACGACCGATTTAAAAAATCGTTTTCAGGAAATTTTGGCAGAGCGTAATGAATTACGTGTTACCAAAGAAAAACTTCAGTCACAGCAACGTCAAACTCAACAAGAGTTACACGACTTGCAGCAAGATCGTGACCGTTTGTTACAAAAAAATGAACTTGCCAAAGCAAAAGTTGAAGCCATCATTCAACGTTTAGCAATTTTAGGTACAGCTCAAGATCAACATGCGCAAGAAATTCAGCAACTTGCTCATCCAAATGCTGAAGCTGGTGAGGAGACACAATCATGAGTGAACAAGTCATGGTAGAGCTTCGGCTGATTGAACAAACTTTTAGGCTTGCAACGACTTCTGATAAAAGAGAAGAGCTTGAACGTGCAGCTGAGCTTCTCAATGAAAAATTTAACGATATGCGCCGTAGTGCACCTCGTGTTGAGCATAATAAACTTGTCATCATGGTAGCTCTACAGCTTACTCAAGAAGTATTAAGTTTAAATAAATCTTTGCAAGAATATGCGCATTGTGAACGTTTACTCCAGACTATTTTGGAAGATGTTGAACAAATAGTGTAAACAATTCGCATAAAGCTTCATCAAACGCAAAGTAAGTTTACAGTTCGATAGGCTCAGATGATTGCCAACGAAGTCAGATCAGTTATACTAAAGCTGTCTCTGGGATGTTCGCCAGCCGGTCTGATTCCCCTGAGCCGATATCATCTCTTTAGGATGGTGTTCTGCATATTTAGAGCGTATGCCTACCCCGAGTAGGAAACCCAGCAAGTATGCGTCACCTCCACCTTGAACTTTAGGGTTCAAGGGTAACGACATGCAGCGGCATCTTCGGAGCATTTATTTTTAAATAGATAACAACAACTTAAAACAAATTCTCCTATTTAAAATACTCTTTTTTAATAGACTAATCCTTCAAAATAGACTCTTAATAGACTTCACAATTATTGTGTTGTATCGTTAGGTATTGCTTTGTATTGCTTAAATTAAAGATGGCTCAACACATTAAATTTACTAAATCGGTAATAGACTCTATTCCTTTGTCTGAAGAGAAACAAATCTTTTACAGAGATACAGTAACTATAGGATTTGGCTTATGTGTGGGCAAAACTAAAAGCTATTTTGCTGAAAAGAAAATGCCAAACGGCAAATCAAAACGTAAAGTCATTGGTAAACATGGTGTCTATACATTAGAGCAAGCCAGAACTGAAGCTAAACGCTTACTAATCATGATGGATGAAGGTGTAGATCCAGTTAAGCAAAAGCGTGATATACGAGCTTCAGCAATTCAAAATGATGCTTTACAAAAGCTAGTCCCTACTCTTTATGAGGCTTACCAATACTATAAATTGCGTAAAAAGCTGGCTGAAACTACTTTAATTGCCTATGACGGATGCATAGAGAACTACTTTAGTGACTGGAAAGATGTAAAACTTGATCAAATCACTAGTGCAATGATTATCGATCGACATTTAAAACTTTCTGAAGCAAGCCCTTCCCGAGCTAATCTTGCATCAAAATTTTTACATGCTCTCTTTAATCATACGATTAGCAGATATAAGGATGAGTCAGGAAATAAAATTTTAAATATTAAAAACCCGGTTGTTATCGTAAAAGAAGAAAAAGCTTTCAATAAGATTAAACGCAGAAAAGGCCACGTTCGCGCAGATCAGCGTGAAGCATGGGCGCTTGCAGTTGCCACTACTTACTGGATGGGTGAACAAAATAACGATTTTAGAGCGTACACAAACCAAGACTTTTTATTCTTACTCGCTTTAACTGGTTTTAGACGTAGTGAGGCTGAGGCTGTCGAATGGAAAAATGTAGATCTTCAGTTCGGCACCATCAAAATCGTTAACACCAAAAACCATGAGGACCTTTTATTGCCTATGGGTGATACCCTTTGGCACCTTATGCGTGAAAGAAAAAAACGTGCCGGCAATAATAAATATGTGTTTACCGATAGAAATGGTGTTTCCCATATTTCTGACCGCCGTGCAGCAAGAGAAAAGGTAACTGAGAATTCTGGTATCGAATTTACGTTCCATGATCTACGCCGAACTTTTGGTACCATTGCGAATAGCTTGGCCATAGGTAGTTATACGATTAAAAGACTAATTAACCATACTACTGACGATGATGATAACGATGTGACTGATGGCTATATTCAAGTTTCTTTCGATGATTTAAAGAAAGCTATGAATATGATTGAAGATGTAATTATTTCTGAACCGGTTAAAGCTTTGATTAAAAATCGCCTGTACTTTGAGAAAAATGAATCAAGAAATCAGGCGCAAGAATTAATTAACCACCACATTCAAGTGTTAGATAACTTTAAAATGGCAGGCCAAATTCTAGATTTTTAGAGCTCAAGTTTTAAGAAATCCTTAAGCAATTGAAAAATTCTTCTAAATAGTTAAAATTAATGTGACGCATTTATCACTTTATATAAATTATGAAAAAGATATTTTTAGCTGCTTTAGCAACAGTTGGTTTACAAGCCTGTACTACACCTTATCAAGAAATGGGGGCTTCTGGTGGGGTTGAAGCCACTATTATTGATGATAATGTCTTTCAAGTACGCGCATCTGTAAATGGATATACCCATAAATCGATAGCAAACCAATACGCATTACGTAAAGCTGCTGAAGTATCTAAATCGCTAGGGTGTAGTTATTTCTCAGCTATTAACAATACAAGCCAGAGTTATAATCAAAATATTTCTAAAGTTGATGCTGGCCTTATGACTACCCCAAATGGTGTCTATTATGTCTCAAGTGCTGGTACACAATATAAGTTAATTAAACCATCCAGAAACAATACCTATGTTTGCTTTAATGAAAAGCCAAACACTGTTTTGCCTGGTTTAATTTACAACGTTAAGTATGTTCTGGGTTCTCCAATGCCTACAGGCAAATTCAAAGTTCCGAATAGCTGGCGTTAAAGATATATACCATGAGGGTGAATGATAGCGTCCACAGTCTATTATTTACCCTCTTTTTACTTATATTAGTTATGATGGAAAAGTAATTTCGAAAATCATAAAAAGATTACTTTATATGTGCGTACCAATTTCGAAAGACCGGATAAACCTAATTGATCTTTAACCTTTGCTCAGGTAAAGCTTTTTAAGCTCATTCATGAAATAAAGAAATACCACACTCCATGTGTTATTAGTGGGGATACTAAAAACAAAACCCAAACCCATGTAAGCTTTTTTTCATTTAATATTGAGATAATTGCTAGATAAAATGAAAAAACAAAAAGAACATAAAATATAGATCCTCCCCACTTAACAACAGATATCCAATGCCCGTGATCCTGCTCTATACTAGTAAAATAATCATAAATAGTGGAAGTAAAATGAAGGGGTTTATAAAAAAGATAATTAAATACAAGTAAAATATGACTTGTTACTGGTTCAAATTCATCCCAATTTTTCATTGATGACCAAGCTATTCCACCCACTGCAATAACTATTACAGCTTCAATTGAGATTCCTTGGGTAGATGTAACATTATGATCATGTCGAGTATGAGTATTAGTTGCTGAAGTGTTTTTATTTTGCATTGTAGTTTTATAGTTATCCGCACAATGACCTGAACAAAATACTTTATTATAGTTATCCGTAGAAAATCTGGTTCCGCAATAGTTACAACTATTTGTATACATTTCCTATCCAATATAAATGAAAATACTTTTTATAAAGATTATTACAACATTTAAGAATAATTACAAATGATAAATCCTATGAAGAGATATATGGAAACAATACTATTTATAAAAAAATTCTCTATACATTCAGGTTAATAAAAGTCTAGCATGTTACTGTTTTTTTAATTTGGTACTTCATTATCCTCCCTGATTAACCTTATAAGCCTTCTACTCTTATTTTATAATAATTATCAAAAAAGTTATAAAATTGCTGACTTGTTTTCTAGAGTGACTAAAAATTTCAATATATTTAAGAACTGATCATCATAATTATCTTATACCTAAATAGTTGAATCTATAAAAAATTTTAAATTCATAAATTTTTCTTCTAAGCTTTTTTTTAAACTAGCTGGAGTATAATGCTCAGATCTAAATGTATGTCCATGTATTGCTAGTACCCCTTTATAATCTATAATGAATAATGGCTCTATAGCTGAAATAGCCGATTTAACTTGCCATACATATTCATGTTCACCTTCATGAATAAAATTATTAGACCATTGATTTACTATTTGTACTTCATCAATGTTTACTTCTGGAGGTAAATCAAAAAATTTTTTACCTTCAAAATTTAAAAAATTTATATATTTACTGATATTAATAATTGCCTGAACAGGGGTACCATCTTTTTTTATACGAATAACTTTATCAATACCAAGCATCTCACATTTTACTTTTAGCTCTATAGCATGACGGATAAAGAAAGGGGTAACATTTGCTTCATACTCATACATTAGAGGAGATGGAGCTCCAGGGTAATAAGTTTTTAATTTAGACGTAATAAATGCCCCGGCTGATTTAGCATATCGATCCATAAAAATATCAGTTAATATTTTATCTTTACTTGGATCATAAATCGGCGGTAACCGTAATTCTCTTAAAAATGTATTGAAATTTTTAAAATCAATAATAAATTTTTGTGTAATATTGGTTAAGTAAATGTCTCCTGATACAATTTTATGAAAATTATCAGAATTTAGGTGTTCAATATAATGTAAGATACTATGGCTTTGTGCAATAGCCCAAGATACACCGTATGAACTTGGAGTTAGCAGATTTTTAAGTACAAGTACACTGTCAGGTTTATGTGTTTTAATGTATTCCTCTACTTTACCTTTAATATACGGTATTAATTCTTTTAAATTAATACTGGAATCACTACTAATTAAAAGTTTAAGTGCGGCATCAATTTCATCCTTACACATTTAACACTTCCATATTTCTTAACTCTCACATTGGTTAGGCTGACTAATTTAAATTATGCTCAGATAAAGTCTAGTTTATTAAATTCTAAAATTATTGTTTAATGAAAGATCCCCCATACTGTCTGTTTTTTAAATGATTTGTCAAGTTTAGTGTTTAGTTATGAGTATATTAGTATTAATTTATACTCTACAAAATTCCTATAAAGCATTTAAATTCACTAATCATTATATTGAGAACAACATCAAAAATGAAGTTTTATATAATTTTCTCCCTTAGATGTTATATCTTTCATATGAATAAACGTGTATATAATAAAATTATTGAAACTTTTTATTGAGATTTAATAAAGTTACAACATTATATTTTATTTTTAGAATCATAGGGATAAGTATGAACTTGGTTGCACCAAAAATTCGATTAAAATCTTTTCATTGTCCATTTTGTAATGTTTATTCATCAATGAGTTGGGATATTTTTAAACAAGAATCTGAATACATACTTTCTTTCGCCCAATGTTTACATTGCAATGAGTCTTCTATTTGGAGGGAAAATGCTGATAAAAGTTCAATTTATATCAAGAAGTATCATGAGGGGATGATGGTATACCCCACTTCAGAAATAAACATTCTACCATCTGAAGATATGCCATCTGATGTAAGAGAAGATTTTAATGAAGCTAGAACAATCTATTATAAATCTCCTCGTGCAGCAGCAGCTTTACTAAGGCTTGCTTTGCAAAAATTATGTATACATTTAGGTCAATCTGGAAAGAATATTAATACTGATATTGGCAATCTTGTTAGTGAAGGGATTATTAATAGGAGAATTCAAAAAGCGGCAGATACTGTGAGGATTGTAGGAAATAATGCTGTGCACCCTAGTGAAATGGATGATCAAGATATAGATAAAATTGCCGAAAAGTTATTTAGTCTTATCAATATGATTGTATATAGCGCCATAACTGAGCCAAAAGAAGTTGATGAAACTTTTAATAAAACTCCTCAAGGTGCACGTGATGCAATAGAAAAGCGAGATAACCATTAATCTATAAAATACAAATGATATCTATACTATTCATTCGGAATATTCAAATTTGAAACTTTGGAGTGTGTAATGTGCGCGAACTACGAACCTATAAGTAAAGATCGAGTACACCTACTAGATCTATTCGAACCGACATTCGACTATAAGAATGATGTTTATCCGGGTTATGACTGCCCTCTTATTTTTAGCAATAAAGGCAATCTTGAATGGCGCTCTGTGAAGTTTGGAATGATTCCACCATGGAACCATGACCTAAAATTCTCAAAGTATACCTATAACGCTAGAACTGAGACGGTAGATAAAAAGCCGAGCTTCCGACATGCATGGGCTAAAAGCCAATTTGCTTTAATACCTGTAGAAAAGATCTATGAACCAAGATATGTGAATGGTAAAGCCGAACGTTGGGGAATTTATAGAGAAGACGGTTTGCCTTTCACAGTGGCAGCAATTTACGATTCAACTGTGATTGATGGGCAGCAAGTAAGATCTATGTCGATGCTGACTATTAATGCAGACAATCACCCTTTCATGAGCCAGTTCCACAAACCAGAAGATGAGAAACGATCGATTATTGTAATCCCTGAAGAATACAGGGAAGATTGGTTGAACTGTAAAAAAGAAGATGCTGATCAATTTTTCTTTGAAATGCCTTTAGGTAAATTTACTGCCGAATATTTCCCTAAACCAAGAAAATCAGCCAATTAAGTGCGTAGAATTTCCGACCAAATGCACTTTTGGCTACGTCAATTTTTGACTTCTATTTGTTTATCCACAGCTTTTTAAATTTGAATTTAAGCTCATCTCTAGAATATCATCTTGAATATGTTACAAAATCAAGCTAGGGGAAACATATGAGCGAAATTGCACCATCCATTATCCAGATAAAGCCATACCTTCAAAAAGGTTTTGTTTTATCTGAGGTTATGTCTATCAAGCTAGTTGTACCATCAACTCACATGCTTGTCCCTTACGCACTTGAAAAGATTTCCGCTGGTTTCCCCTCTCCAGCACAAGATTATGTCGATAAAGCGCTCGATATGAATGAGCACTTAATCAAAAATGCAACTTCAACGTTTATTGTTAAAGTTGCATCACTATCAATGCTCAATGCAGGTATAGATATTGATGACGAACTGATTGTGGATCGTAGTCTTGATGCAAAGCACGGCGATATCGTTATTGCCTTAATTGACAATGAATTCACAGTTAAACGTTTAATGATTGATGAAAAAGGTCAATGGCTTAAAGCAGAGAATCCGGATTATAAGAATATTTATTTAGCGGATGGCCAAGAATTAATAATTTGGGGTGTTGTCACTCATATCATTAAAATGACACGGCATTAAGTTATGAAACATGAGAACAAAGTATTTTTTCTCATCGATGTAAATAACATGTACGTTTCATGTGAGAGAGTCTTTGACCCATCTTTGAATGATAAACCGGTTATTGTTTTGTCAAATAACGATGGGTGCGCCGTGGCGCGTAGCAACGAGGCAAAATCCTTAAATATAAAAATGGGTGTGCCGCTTTTTCAAATTAAAGACATTGTTCAGCAACATAACGTAATTGTTCTTTCAAGCAACTATGCAATGTATGCAGAAATGTCACGGCGCTTTCATACGATCCTTGCCTCTTACGTAACTGCAGAAGAAGTTGAACCGTACTCGATTGATGAGTGCTTTGTAGATTTCACAGCTTATGAAAAGAATTTTGACTTAGAAAAAGTTGGCCAGCAAATGCGCCAACAAATATGGAAGTGGTTAGGCTTACCTGTCTGTGTCGGAATCGGCAGAAGTAAAACAGAAGCAAAGATTGCAAATCATATTGCAAAGAAAAATCCCGGCTTTAACAGCGTTTGTGATCTGGTATCAATGGATCCGTGCAATAAAGAATATTACTTCTCACTTATCGATGTTTCAGAGGTTTGGGGCGTTGGTCGTAAGCATTCAAAAAAGCTTCAATCAATGGGAATTAATACGGTACTTGATCTAGCTTGTGCTGAACCTAGAGAAATGCAAAAGAAATTTTCTATCGTCATGGCCAGAACGATCTACGAATTACAAGGCATATCATGCATTGAGATCGAGCACACCCCACCCTCAAAAAAGCAAATAGTTGCAAGCCGGTCTTTCGGTGGTCGTGTAACTGAACTAACGGATCTAAAAGAAGCTATCTCTATGTATGCTCAAGATGCATGTAAACGCTTGCGTGATGAAGGGCTTTTATGCGGATGTATGATTGCTTTCGTTCAATCAAATCCATTTGACCCCAATGTGCCGTTCTACAACAAATCAATCACAGGTTCGTTTTCTGAACCCACGGATTGCGCGATAGATTTTGTCAAAGCAGCTACGAGGATGTTAAACGATATATACAAAGAAGGAATTAAATATAAGAAGTGCGGTGTAGTGCTGACATGTTTAGAGCCAAAGTCTGGTCATACTTATGACCTATTAACTGACTTTAAACAAATAGAGAAAAAGGAATGTTTAATGCAGGCTATGGATGGTATTCACAGCAAATTTGGGAAGAAGAAGATTGGTGTAGGTCCCTGCTTTATACCGAATCGTAATTGGTCAATGTCGCGGGATAAATTGAGTAAGAATCCCTTTCGGTGGGATGAACTGTTAAAAATTTGATGAATCAATTTCTTGAACATATCAAGCTAATAATTAATACTAAACGCCATCAAAAATTAAATTTTATTTATTATGGAAAGTAGTTCTTTATTAAAAAATCAAATAGATAATTTAAAATCTTTTCAAAATATCGTCTGGAATCCGGAGGGCTCTAAAGCTTATCTAGATCACTTTCCTTCATCCGGCATTTTGCTTAAATGGAATGGTGAAATTATTCCCGCAATAAATGAAGTATGTGAAAAGTATCTAAATGCAATTGATTTTATGGATGAAATAACAATTTCAAATTTGGTAGAATTAATACAAGAAATTATTGATTTAAAAGAAGAATTAATTATATTAATTAGCAACAATAGTCAGAATAATCATAATATTTTTATAAAAAATTTTAACTTACTTTATGAAAATATTAACAAGTTAGCTAAAACTAGTATTTACTTAGATTCAACCAAAGCTGGTAGTAGTCTAGAAAAATTAATTAAATTTATTTCAAAACCATTAGGTATAAATGCGGAATACTATATTAATGAAATAAATAAAATGGATATGGTATCAAAATATTCTCTACCTGATATTTTTGTAAATTTATATAATAAAACTCAAGATGGTACATACACTCCTGAACTTTTAAATGAAATAGGTATCCCGACTGTTTCACAAATGCAGAAAAAATTATATGAAGCAGAAAAATTATTAGAAGAAAAAGGAAAAAGAATACAAAATAAAGAAAATGAACTTAAAATTAAAGAAAAAGAAGTGCTTATAAGAATTGAATCAGCAAAAAATCAAAGTACTATCAAAGAATTTAAAAGAAAAGCTGACGGCTTGAAAGTTTATATCTATATATTAAATGCCCTAATTGTCTTTTTATTTATTGTTATAATTAGCATTTTTATGCAAAAATACTATTCTCAACCAGAGATTAACTCTAAAATTATTTATTCTATTGGGTTAATAATTGCAATTTCAAGCTTAATGGCTTTTTTAATTAAAGAAAAAAACATTTTATCAAATCAATATCATAACTATATAAAATGTCATACTGAAATGGTTGCACTATCTACATATATTGTAGATATAGAGAAAATAAAAAGTGAAGATTTAAAAATCCGTTTAGCTGAAAAATATTTTACTGGCTATCTGCCTATAGAAAAAGAAATAAATTCAAATGCTATTAGCAGTGATGCAATAAATCAAATAATATCTTTAATTAAAGAAAGTCAGAAGAAATAAAGATTTGATGCCCTCCTTAGAGGGCTTTCACACAAATACCTACACTCACATTATTATTTATTGTATGAGCTGTGCAACCTGAAAGCAGAATGCACAGCAATATTAATGCTTTCATAACATCCAACTTTTAATTTTGGCTAGATTGGCTTTACGTTCAACTAAGCCATTTATACCGCCATTGATGCGCCGTGTAATAGTTAAAATGTCATCTCGATCTGCCAGTTCATTCAATCCGTTATTAGTCCAGAATTTACAAGCGACTAGTAAACCGATACTCGGAATTGCTACAAGTTCGGGATGTGATTCAAAATCAATGCCCAATGCTCGACCATATTTTTGGTAATTCTCACGTCCAGTAAGTTGGATTGGTCCACGCCCCTTAAAGCGAATACCATCACCGGCCATAATATTACCTAGATCTTTACGCCCCTCGTATGCTGCGCCAGATGCAATTTCTTCCATATATCGAAAGTTGCCAGACTCATGAGCAAGCTGTGCAATGAAATGAGAAAACCGCAGTTCATTGTAGAAAATCGCATAGTCTTTAAAGTGTACGTTAGCTGCTAATGCCAGTTCCTCAGCTCGGCTTTGATTTGCGCCAAGTTTCTTAAATAATGCTGTAAGGGTGTTGCGTCCAATCTTTCCATCAACTGCAACACCAAGTGTTCTTTGTAGATTGCTAAATTTCATTTCGGTTTCCTTCAGATATAAAAAACCGCCCGAAGGCGGCATTAACTGTTTTCAATGTCTTTTCTGGCTTTCTTAAACTCTTTGATCACTTCAACGATCGTTTTACCTTCCTGTTTATCTATAAAATTAAAAATCCAACGGACTAAAGC
>NZ_JAALLK010000018.1:0-68639 GCF_011075215.1 Acinetobacter sp. EKM10A
TTAAAACTTGCGCGTAAAGTTGGGCTAGACAGTGGTATAGCTGGTAAAAGCGGTATCGTTGCATTTAACAATGCTTTCCATGGCCGTACCTTATTTACCGTTTCAGCGGGTGGTCAACCTAAATATTCACAAGACTTTGCACCACTTCCAAATGGCATTAATCACGTTGCTTTTAACGATTTAGAAGCTGCAAAAGCAGTCATTAATGAGCAAACTTGTGCAGTCATTGTTGAGCCAATCCAAGGTGAAGGCGGAGTTATTCCTGCTGACATCGAATTTTTAAAAGGCTTAAGAGCACTGTGTGATGAGTTCGGTGCCTTACTGATTTTTGATGAAGTACAAACTGGTGTTGGCCGTACAGGTGCACTGTATGCCTACATGAACTCTGGTGTTATTCCAGATGTGTTAACTACTGCAAAAGCACTAGGCGGTGGTTTTCCAGTCGGTGCAATGTTAACAACTGATAAGTTTGCTCCACATTTTTCAGTGGGTACACATGGTACGACTTATGGTGGTAACCCGTTAGCAAGTGCGGTTGCAGGTGCAGTATTCGAGTTTATTAATACACCTGAAGTGCTGAAGGGTGTTAAAGAGCGTCATGACTACTATAAAAACGCTTTAAATCAATTAAATGAAAAATATGAAGTCTTTAAAACTATTCGCGGTGAAGGCTTATTGATTGGTTGTGCATTAAAAGATGAATTCGCTGGTAAAGCAAAAGACATCAATAACCTTGCGGGCGAAGAAGGTTTGCTGAGTCTTATTGCTGGTCCAAATGTTGTCCGTTTTACGCCCTCTTTGATCATTCCATTTGCTGATATTGATGAAGGTCTAAAACGCTTTGAACGTGCGCTTGCTCGCTTTGTGGAAATTCAAAAGGATGAACAAGCAGCATGATGATTATTCGCTACATTGAACCTAAAGATGTTAATGACCTTTACCTGTTGGCGCAAAAAGCAGGTTTTGGCTTGACATCTTTGCAGCCAAATATGGAAAAACTTGCTGCTCGTATTGAACGGGCGTGTAAGACAGTCGCAGGCGAACTCCCAAAGGCAGATCAGGTTTACTTATTTGTTTTAGAAGATACTGAACTCAACAAAGTTGTCGGGGTTTGCGGTATTGAAGTCGCTCTTGGTTTAAAAGAACCTTGGTACAATTTCCATGTAGGAACCCAAGTTCACGCTTCAGAACCCTTAAGTGTTTATAACGCTTTACTTACTTTGTATTTGAGTAATGACCATACTAACTGTAGTGAGCTTTGTACTTTATTTTTAGATCCTGACTATCGCTTAAATAAAAATGGCAAATTTTTATCTAAAGTCCGTTTCTTGTTTCTCTCTGCCTTTCGCCAATATTTTGAAGAAACGATTGTTGCCGAAATGCGTGGATACTCTGATGCAAATGGGCAGTCACCATTTTGGAATGCGGTAGGCCATAAGTTTTTTAATATTGAATTTACCAAAGCCGATTATTTGAGTGGGGTGGGACAAAAGGCTTTTATTGCTGAGCTGATGCCAAGACATCCACTCTATGTTGATATGCTGCCTGATGATGCTAAAGCCGCGATTGGTATTGTTCATCCCAATACTCGACCAGCCTACAATCTCTTGCTTGAAGAAGGACTGCGCTACAAAGGCTATATAGATATTTTTGATGGTGGTGCAACGCTGCAAGCAGATATTGAAAATTTACGAGCAATTAAAGAAAGCCAGATTTTAACTGTGCAAGTTGTAGAGTCTATTCCTCTTAGTTCAGGTGATGAACCCTATATTGTGGCCAACGATAACTATGAAAATTATCGAGCCATTCTTGTATTCGGCACACCTTATCAGGAGTCATTGCAAATAACAAAAGCACAAGCAAAACAATTAAATGCTGAAAATGGTGGTTTAGTCCGTGTGTTAAGCGTCCATGTTAAACAGGACTCGAACCCACAGATAGTGAACAAACTTAAAGAAACAGAACATTTGCGAATGGCTGTTAATTAAACAGAAATACTATACATTTCACCAAATTTAAGAAGGAATACTATATTATCGCTAGCGCAAGATGGGTATATGGATAAATACAATCTTGCTCGCTGAGCTGGGATTAATTAGCCTGTTTTATTATATAAAAGATAATTCAATAAAATGTGTAATTAATTTATATATTTTAAGAATTTTTCAAAATTATATTTTTAAATGCAGGCTAATATAATAATGAAGGAAAGGAATGATGAATAATTTTTATTGTTATAGGTGATGGCTTTTAAAAAGGAATTTATAAGGTCTTAAGTGATTTAATAATATTTTTAGAATGGTTTAATGGACTAAATTAATAATCATATAATTTATTTATTATTAAAGCATTTACGACGGTTGCTATAAATTGGAGTAAATATTACATGAGTAAGAATAACGGAAAGCAATTCCTGGAAGGAGATCTTCTTGGTAGTCAACATATGACTGAGCAAGAAGAAGAGAAATTGCAGCGCTCATTGACAAATCGTCATATTCAAATGATCGCAATCGGTGGTGCAATTGGTACTGGATTATTTATGGGTTCCGGGAAAACATTAAGTGTTTCGGGTACTTCAATTGTTTTAACCTATTTAATTATTGGTTTCTTCTTTTTCTTCGTGATGCGGGCAATGGGTGAATTGTTGCTTGCGAATACCAATTTTAAAACATTCGCCGATTTTGCAACGGCTTATCTCGGTCCGTGGGCGGGGTTCTTCCTTGGTTGGTCCTACTGGTGTAATTGGATTATTACTGCGATTGCAGACGTGATTGTGATCGGAGGGTACATGGAGTTTTGGTATCCAGATTTACCCGTTTGGATTCCAGCATTTACTTCATTAGCGATCTTAACCATACTCAATTTTGTGGCCGTTCGGCTTTTTGGTGAACTTGAGTTTTGGTTCTCCCTCATCAAAATTACTGCAATTATTCTATTTATTCTGGCTGGTATTTATTTAATTGGGATTGGATTTACTTCACCAAATGGTGTTAAGGCCTCAATGAGTCATTTGTTTGAAACAGAATCAATGTTTCCTTATGGTGTAACAGGTTTCTTGGCAGGCTTTCAAATTGCCATCTTTGCATTTGTGGGTATTGAGCTTGTCGGTACGACTGCTGCTGAAACCAAAGACCCGCATACTTCACTTCCGAAAGCAATTAACTCTATTCCTTTACGCATTTTATTATTCTATGTAGGCGCATTGGTTTGTATTATTGCGGTCACATCTTGGGCAAAAGTTTCACCAGAAAAGAGCCCATTTGTAGAAATGTTTACCTTGGTTGGATTACCAATTGCGGCGGGTTTAATCAACTTTGTTGTTGCGACTTCGGCTTTATCTTCTGCAAATAGTGGAATCTTTGCAACCAGTCGTATGCTATATGGTTTGGCTTTAGACAACGATGCACCTAAAAGCTTTAGTAAGCTGTCAAAAAGAAAAGTTCCAATTCGCGGACTCGTATTTTCAATGGCATGCGTAACGGTTGGTACTTCTATTTTATTTATTGTGCCTAATGTCATGACCGCCTTTACGATTATTTCAGCACTCACTTCAATTTTATGTATTTTTACATTTATGCTGATTGTGCTTTCATATATTTATTATCGTAAGAAAAGCCCTGAACTACACATCCAGTCAAAATATAAAATGCCGGGTGGATTATTTATGGCTTGGATGACCATGTTGTTTTTAGTGTTTACTATCGTAATTTTGGCTTTGGACCATGATACTTTAATTGCACTTGAGTGCTCACCAATCTGGTTTATTGGTTTGTTTATTGCGTATAAATATAAAAAGAAAAAGATGTTGCAGCTTGATATTTTAAAAGCACAAAAGGTTGATTATATTTAAGCTAGAGGATGAAACATTTTTAAAGCTAGGCGCATGTCTAGCTTTTTTATTTTTAAAAGAAGGAGCTGATTGAAAGAAGTTCAACTTAAAAAGATAAGAGGTATACAAATAAAATTTGAAATGAGATATGGTAAAAATTGTATAATATATAGTTATATATAGATCAGTTGTTTAATTACTAATTCGTTAAAAAATGAGAAAATAATGTTTGAGATAACCCCATACGTTGGAGCCGGTTTAATTAAGTTTGGTATGAAAAGAGAAGAAGTAAGAAAGGTTTTTTCTGAGTATGAGCCTAGAGCATTTTGGCGAAATTCTTATTCAGAGTCTGCTACTGATGGCTATGATGAAATTGGTATTAATATATATTATGATAGTGCTGATAAAACTATAGCATTAGAATTTTATGAACCCGCTCAAGTTGCTTTTAATGGTATAGAGATATTTAATATTTCTGCATCAGAAGCTTATAAACTAATGGCTTCATTAGATAAAGATATTGCTATTGATGGGGATGGTCTAACTTCATTTAAATTTGGGATAGGCTTTTATGAGCCGAATTATGAAGAAGAACCATTTTTACCAGTTGAAGCAATTATAATATTTATAGAAGGATATTATGATTAAATCTATAAGGGGGAAATAGTATTTAAAATATATATCATTTAAACAACAAATATTTAAATAAAAGTTTATATCATGAATAATAAAAAAATTGTAATAGACTACTTAGATAAAAACAATGAACTCTCAAAAGAGTTAATATGGGGAGAGATGTGCAAGACTGATCAATACTTTGTTAGAAGTATTCCTTTCTTTGCGCCTAACCTTGCATTTAATGATCTTATTCAGGTTGAAATGGATGATAAAACGCTCTATTTTGATGATTTAATAAAGCCATCTAATAATTCAACATTAAGAATTGTATTTTTAAATAACGATATTAAATATATTGAAAAAATATTAACTACTTTGGAGTCTCATTTATGTGGTTGGGAGGGGTTTGAAGGTGGACTCTATTATGCAATTAATATACCTAAAAAGGTTGATTATGCTCTAATTAAAAAATGTTTAGATGATAAGAGTGATTTTCTTGATTATGAGGAATCATGCTTGTCAGATAAGCATTCAAGTGATTTGTTTTAGCTTTTACAATTATTTTAAAATATTAAAAATGAAAGAGAGGAGAATTTAGCCATGTGTGATATTGATAATTTAAATGGAAAATTTGTTAAATATGATCAATTATACTCTATTAATATATATTTTGATGACTTTGATGGAGTCTATAATTTAGATATGGTTTTAGCCAAAGATTTATCGGATATATATAGTGAAAAAATAAAAATTAGATTCTTTAATATTACTAATCTTTGTCTGAATGATGTTGGTAATAGGTTTACTCAGTTTTGTAGAATGTATATTGAGAAAAATTTAGATGGATGGGATGGTGTTAAATACAACTTAAATCAATTAGAAGAGGATAGAATTCTCTTTAAATTTTTTAACTTTGAATTGTTGGAAGAGTAATTTTTATAAAATAGTAAATTTTTCATTTGGAAATTTATTTAGTCTATATATAAATTAATTTATTGAGAAGAAAATGATCGATTTTGTTAAAGAACTATCTGCCTGCCGTGTTGAGGGAACAAAACTTCCTTTTTATCCTGAAAAAGTACAAGGTTATACTGAGAAAGAGGTAGAGTTGATTGCTAAAAATCTTAATCTTGATATACATGGACAATTTAGAGAATTTCTTCTTCAAATGGGGAGGTGTTCTGGGGGATTAATATGGAGTGATGAGTTCTATATGTATAAAAATTTATGGAACCCAAACAAGTTTAGACATGCTCAACAATCTGAAAAAGAAGATTTGGGTTATATATTAACAAGTAAAGGTAAACTAGATCCTGTTGATATGAAAATGTTTTACTTATCAAGAGAGTATGAGACATATTTTTACTATCTATTAACTGCTGAAAATGATGACTTTATATGGTCATTACATGATGCTGACGACTGTGTATTAGAAAAAACAAATATAACTTTATTAGAGTATTTAAAAGATTATGTTTTTGAAAAAACTAAAAGAAATCGATTTGTAGATTTTGGTTTAACAGAAGAACAAATTAATAGATCTATTACAGGTCGTTTGTTATAGAAAAAGCCTCATTACGAGGCTTTTTCTATAATGGTTACTTAATATTTGGATCGCCTTTTTTCAAGAAAAAGCGAATCGCTAACTTTTGAAGGAATGTTCCATAAGGAGGGTGGAAAAGCTGAGTCGGGAAAAACCGATGACGAATAAATACAGTTTTTGCATGTGAAAGTTCGCGGAAACCTTCTTCGCCATGATATGAACCCATACCTGAGTTGCCGATACCCCCGAAAGGAGCATCATGGTTAACTACATGCCAACCCCAGTCATTGATGGTCACACCACCCGAATGAGTTTCACGTAAAATCCGGTCGCGTTCTACTGAGCTATGCGTAAAGCAATAAAGTGCTAAAGGCCGTTCGTCCGATTTCACATAGGTAATCGCATCATCTAAAGAATCATAAGCCACCACAGGTAAAATAGGGCCAAAGAGTTCTTCTTTCATAATCCGCATGTCTGGCGTGCAATTCAGCACAATGTGCACAGGCATCCTGCGACCTTGTTGGTCAAAGCTATAAGTATCGCAAGGAATAATAAGGGCACCTTTTTCTTGCGCATCGGTCAAGATAGCTTGGATACGTTTTAAATGGCGGTCGTTCACAATTGATGTGTAATTCTCATTATTTTCAATGCTTTGACCAAACATTTTTATAAAGCTGGATTTTGCTGCATCCACAAACTCATCAATACTTTCTTTTGGAACCAACGCGTAGTCAGGCGCTACACAGATTTGACCACTATTAGTTGCTTTACCATGGGTAATGCGTTTTGCAGCATCGGCAAGTGGATAATTACGGCTCACAATAGCCGGTGATTTGCCACCTAACTCAAGTGTAACAGGTGTTAGATTTTCAGCAGCAGCTCGCATGACAACTTTGCCAATGGTAGGAGAACCTGTAAATACAATATGGTTAAATGGCAAAGTGGTAAATCTAGCTGGATCTGTAATTTCTTCACCAAACACAGCCACTTCATCTTCATTAAAGACTTCGGCAAGCATGCGTCTTAGCATTGCATTAGTATTCGGAGTAATTTCAGGGAGTTTAATCATGACTCGATTGCCCGCAGCCAAAGCTGCAATGAGCGGGCCAAGTGCTAAATAAACAGGGAAATTCCAAGGAACAATCACACCAACCACGCCTTTAGGTTGGTATTGCACACTTAAACGGTTTGATAAAAATAAAAGCTCGGTACGGCGTTTACTTGGACGCATCCAGCGGCGTAAATGATGAATCGCATGATCAGCTTCCAACACAGAACCAAGCAAATCTAGTAGTTTAGATTCATCGAGTGATCTTGAACTAAAGTCAGCATTAATCGCGGCAGCTAAAGCATCTTGATAACGAATAATTTGTTTTTTGAGTTGATGCAGCTTTGTGCGACGTGCCTCAAGACTTGGGTAGGGATCTGCCTCAAAATTGGCACGTTGTTTGGAAAAAATAAGTTCCATATGTTCAGTGGCAGAGCCGCTATATTCTTTTAAAGTGGAGCTTTCCATTATTGTTCCTTCCATACTTTTGCTTATCATACTTTATGCTTGAAGCGTCGTATGGTCGATGTTAAATTGAGACAACAAGAGGTAGTTTAGTGCCATTATGCACGTCACTCTAGGGATGGTGTGAATTAAATGCCTAAAAATATTTATAAAAATGCAAATAGTGTTATTGAAGGAAATTATGATAATACATCCTTAGGTGCCAATACATATTTGCTAGGTTTGACCAGTTTATTTGATGAAATGGGTTTGCAAGGCCATTCAATATCAGATGTTTTATCTGGCACAAATATTTCGCTAGATGCGATGAATCAATCCTCTTTATATATTTCTCAAGTTCAAAAAATCCAGCTATTTCAAAATATTCAAAAGCTATCTCATGATCCCTTGATCGGACTACGAGCGGGACAAAAGCAGCGACTGTCAGATTTTGGAGTGTATGGCTATGCGTTATATTCCTCACGTAATTTTAGACAAGCGGTAGAGCTTGGCATTCGACACATTAAGCTTGCAGGGCCTATTTTAAAGAAGTCTTTTTATATTCGGGATGATGTTGCCGTTTTTGAAGGGCAGGACATTATTGCACTTGGTAAGCTTTTGCCTTTAGTGTGCGAGTTTTGGTTTAGCTCCATGCAAACCTTAATTGAACGGGTGCTTGAAGGACCATTTCAAGCGAAGAAGCTTTTATTACCATACCCAGCGCCTGACTATGCAGAAGAATATGAAAAAGTTTTTCATTGTCCCGTTCAGTTTAATGCGGGGGTAATGCAATGGCACTTTGATTTAAAGTGGCTCGATGTACCTTGTCCAAATGCCAACCCGATTACTGCGGACATGTGTAAGTCGTTTTGTGAGCGGATGCTAGGTGCTGCTGAACTTGAAGAGCCTGAGTTGGTGAAAACGATTCGTTTAATACTATTGGATGGAACAGGGCTTTTTCCATCAGCTCAAGAAATGGCTGAACGCTTACATATATCAAAGCGGACCTTACATCGGCGTTTGGCAGGTTTTGATTTAACCTATCAAGAATTGTTAGATGAGACTCGGCGCCGTCTTGCCGATGAGTATTTGCGAGAGACAACTTTAACCATAGATGAAATTGCTGAGAGAATTGGCTTTTCAGATACTTCTAACTTTCGAAAAGCCTACCGTCACTGGACAGGCATTTCACCAAATGAGTATCGAATACAGTACCTCAATTAGATTAAGGTTTGTTTGTTATTTTAATCGAGAAAGTAACTTTTTCTGCAAAAATGGATTACAGAGCAAAATGGCAAATAAAATAATAAATATGCCGATAATGCTGAATAAATCCGGTAATTCATGCCAAAAAACAAATCCCCAAATTCCTGCAAAAATAATGGCAATATAGTTCATTGGGCCAATTTGTCCTGCCGGTGCTAAGCTGTAGGCATAAGACATAAACAGTTGGCTTATATTTGCTAAAAGTCCTGCGGCAATCAGTAATGCTAGTTCATGCCAAGTGAAAATACGCCAATGCCAAAACATTGGAATAGAGGAAATTAAACTACCAAAAACACAGAAGTAAAAAACAATACGCTCAGGCGGCTCTGTACTGGTTAAAGCTCTTACGGTGACAAAGGCCATTGCTGATAAAAAGCATGCACCCAAGCCAATAAAAGATAATGCGTTAAATAGACCTTGATCGGGTTTAGCGACAAATAAAACCCCAATGAGTCCAATCACAGCGGCAAAAATCATCGATTTGGTAATTTTTTCTTTTAAGAAAAGCCATGCAATGAGTGGAATAAAGATAGGAGATGAGTAACTAAAAACCATAGCATTCGATAGTTTTAAGTTCGCAATGGCATAGAAAAAACCATACATGGCGGCTAGCCCGACAATACTTCGCCAAGTATGCATCCAGAGTTTATCGGTTTTAATAAAATCTAGCCCCTGTTTAAAGAGCATCGGAATAAAAATAAATAAACCTACTGCATTTCTAAAAAACACGACAGTCGCGTTATCTACCGTTTGTGAAGCAAAACGAATGCACACTCCCATAATGGAAAACAATAATGCCGACGTCATAAGACAAAGCAGTGCTTTTCCAAGTTGTGTAGAAGGGAGGTTTGAAGCAGTCTGATTTTGCATAGAGAAATACAGTTCTTAATTTTCGATGTTATTTTAGCAGCGCTGTTAAGTTTTAGTGAAATGTGTCGTAATTAATAGGGGAAATAAGAAAGATGAGGTGATATGCCTCATCTTTTAAACCTTATTAGGTCACTGGTGCAGGGTTAAATACAGCGAGTGAGTTATGAATACCCCAACGGTCCGACCACGTTTGTTTCTCACCGCTAGCCACGCGTAAAATCAGCTCAAAAAGTTCCCAGCCCACTTCTTCAATAGTTTTCTTCCCAATCGCAATATCGCCAGCACTGATATCAATCAGGTCATACCAACGGTTTGCAATATTGTTTCGGCTTGCCATTTTAATGACAGGTACGGCTGCCAGCCCGTAGGGTGTACCGCGACCTGTGGTAAAGACTTGAACGGTAATACCAGATGCCATTTGCTGCGTACCACAGATAAAGTCACTCGAAGGGGTGGCCGCAAAAATTAAACCCTTTTTAGTCGGTCTTTGACCCGGTGCGAGAACTTCTACAATCGGTGAGCGGCCCGATTTTGCAATTGATCCCATCGCTTTTTCTACAATGTTATTCAGTCCACCTTTTTTATTACCTGGTGTGGTATTGGCACTTCGGTCCACTTGGCCTGCTGCTAAGTAGTCATCGTACCATTTCATTTCCCGAATTAGATCTTTGGCAACTTGTTCATTTGCTGCACGTGGAGTAAGTAGGTGAATACCATCGCGGACTTCCGTAACTTCAGAGAACATGACTGTACCGCCACATTGCACAATCAAGTCAGCTGCGAAACCAACGGCAGGGTTAGAGGTAACTCCGGAAAATGCATCACTCCCCCCACATTGCATTCCTACAACTAATTCAGAGGCTGGAACTTCTTCTCGAGTACGTTGGTTAAGCTTTTCAAGGTGTTGTTCTGCCACGGTTAAAATATGATTCACCATACTTTCAAAACCGTTGTGGCGCTCATCTTGCAATTGAATAATATCTTCGTTTGCTAGGGGAATATATTTGTTTTCTTTAGGAATATTTAAAAGTCGTTCGGGTTGCATTTTTTCGCAGCCCAGACTCACCACCATAATTTCTCCACCAAAATTAGGATTGAGTGCAAGGTTATGTATGGTACGAATAGGAACAATTGCAGCGGGTGCATCGATTGCCACACCACAACCATATAAATGGTTTAATCCAACTACACCATCTACATTTGGATATTTTGGAAGTAAATCACGTTCAATAATTTTAACGACATAATCGACAATACCCTCTACACAGTTAACACTGGTCGTAATACCTAAAATATTTTTTGTGCCGACGCAGCCATCCTTATTTTTATAACCTTTAAATGTATATCCGGTCAGTGGAGGAAGCTTGGGGTCGGGGCGAGTTGCTAACTCAAGAGTATCTAGCTCAGGTGCCTCTGGCATTTGGGTAACGGCTTCATTTACCCAAGAACCTGCGGGTAAATCTTTGTTGGCATAGCCAATGATTTCGCCATAACGAACAATTGCTTCACCTTGCTTTAACGGCTCCAATAAAACCTTATGTCCTTGTGGTACTTCATCAACCAAGGTGAGTTGGTATTCTTCAATATATGTAGAGGATGGTAAGCCACCGTCATTGACTACAATGGCTACATTATCGAGAGGACTGATTCTTATTAGGAGAGGCTTCAGCATGATCGTTCCTTGTATACATTTGAAGAGAGGTCATAACGCTTAAGTTAGTAAAGCGTTATGGTGTAAAGGTTTAAGAGGTAGGTTTTAACTCGAAGCGCTGAATCTTGCCGACAATAACGGTATAGCAAATGACAGCTGCGATGGCATGTACACCGACATAAGTTAATGCAAGGTTGAAAGAACCAGTACTTGCCAAGATATAGCCGATCACAATTGGGGTCACGATTCCTGCCGTATTACCAAATGCATTCATCATTCCACCTGATAAACCAACCATTTCTTTTGGTGCAACGTCAGACATCACAGCCCAACCTAAAGAGCCAATTCCTTTACCGAAGAATGATAAGGACATAAAGAATACGATTGCTGCTTGAGAGTCGACGTAATTACACATAATGATTGAGGTTGAGACCAAGAAGCCGACTACGATAGGGAGTTTTCTCGAAAAGCTTAAGCTGTAATTCATTCGAATTAACTTATCTGAAATTAAGCCACCTAAAATTCCGCCTACAAAGCCACAGAGTGCTGGTGCAACCGCTGCAAAACCCGCTTCTAAAATGCTGAGATGTCTTTCTTTGACAAGGTAAACAGGGAACCAAGTCAAGAAAAAATAGGTCAGTGTATTTACACAATATTGACCAATAAAAATACCGAGCATCATACGTGAAGCAAGCAGTTGTTTAACTTTACTCCAAGTAATTTTCTCTTTTTTAGCGTTTTGGCTGTTTTCGCCCATATCGAGTAAAGCACCTTCTGAAGCAATGTATTTTACTTCTTCAGGATTTACTGTTGGATGATTGGTCGGGCTATAGATGACCTTGAGCCAGATAAAGGAAAGAATGATTCCAAGACCACCCATGACCCAGAAAATAGACTGCCAGTGGACGGTTGCAACAAGCCAACCCATGAGGGGAGCGAAAAGTACGGTCGAGAAATAAGAGGATGAGTTAAAAATGGCAGCGGCAGTTCCACGTTCTTTGGTTGGAAACCATGCAGCAGCAATTTTACTGTTACCCGGAAAAGCAGGCGACTCAGACAAACCGACTAAAAATCTGAGTACAAAGAGTGAAGTAATGATGGTCGCAGTATCACCTAAAATGTCGGTAAAACCGATTAAAACAGTGAACAAAGACCATAAAAACAGGCTCCAGAAATATACACGGCGAGCACCAAACTTATCGAGTAGCCAGCCACCTGGAATTTGACCAATCACATAGGCCCATGCAAAGGCCGAGAAAATATAACCCATGGTGACTGAGTCAATTCCCAGTTCATGAGACATTGGCGTTGCTGCCATTGAGAGAGTTGCACGATCACCGTAATTAAAAGCCGTGACCAAAAAAATCATCGCAAGAATGTAATAGCGAGTTTTTGTATGCTTGGCTCTTTGCTGAGTCACTACAGCAATATTTGTTTGCAGATTATCCATATACAAACTCTTTTTAATAATCGACCTATTTGCATATCCGTGAAATAGGTGACGTCATGTCAAATTCATCGATAGAATAGATGAGAAAACGGAATGTTGTATCTACTCTATAGTCCTAATTCTAAAACCGCGCCTTTAGATGTATGACATCATATGATTAAAAATATTATTTTGGCAAGTAGGCTCGAAAAATAATTTTTGTGCGAGTTTATATTGACAAGTTGTCTGATGTCTTATAAGTTTTGGTGATGAAAAAATAGTATCAGTATGCCAAGGAGTATTTTAATGGCGACCTCTACACCTATTGTTAAATCCATTCGAGCAATCCCTGTTGCCGGACATGACAGTATGCTGCTCAATTTGAGTGGTGCGCATGGACCTTATTTCACTCGTAATATACTCATTATTGAAGATAATTCTGGAAATATTGGTGTAGGTGAAATTCCGGGCGGAGAAAAAATTTTAGCGACACTAAATGATGCTAAAGCCTTGGTAGAAGGACAACCGATTGGCGAATATAAAAATTTGCTCAAAAAAATTCAGCAAACTTTTGCTGATCGTGACAGTGGTGGCAGAGGCAATCAAACCTTTGATTTACGTACCACAATTCATGTTGTAACGGCTTATGAGTCAGCATTACTTGATTTGCTTGGTAAGCATTTAAATGTGAATGTCGCAAGTTTACTTGGTGAAGGGCAACAACGTAGTGAAGTTGAAGTATTAGGGTATTTATTCTTTATTGGTGACCGCAAACAGACTTCATTAGACTATGCGACTACACCTCAACATAACCATGATTGGTATAAAGTCCGTCATGAAAAAGCGTTAACACCTGAGGCTGTGCAGCGTTTAGCAGAAGCATCTTATGACCGTTATGGGTTTAAAGACTTTAAGTTAAAAGGTGGCGTGTTACAGGGCGAACAAGAAGCCGAAGCTGTTACAGCTATCGCGCGCCGTTTCCCGGATGCACGTGTGACGCTTGATCCAAATGGTGCGTGGTTTTTAGATGAAGCAATTGCTTTAGGTAAACATTTAAAAGGTGTGCTGGCCTATGCGGAAGACCCGTGTGGTGCAGAGCAAGGTTATTCAAGCCGTGAAATTATGGCTGAGTTTAAGCGGGCAACGGGGTTACCGACCGCCACGAATATGGTTGCGACCGACTGGCGGGAAATGTCGCATAGTATTCAATTGCAAGCTGTTGATATTCCATTAGCTGACCCGCATTTCTGGACATTGGAAGGTTCGGTGCGTGTTTCTCAGTTATGTAAAATGTATAACTTAACGTGGGGATCGCATTCAAATAATCACTTTGATATTTCCCTTGCCATGTTTACCCATGTTGCGGCGGCTGCCGTGGGTAATGTGACTGCAATTGATACGCACTGGATTTGGCAAGAAGGTACAGATCAACTGACTAAAGCACCGCTTGAAATTAAAGACGGTAAAATTCAGGTACCAACAGCACCGGGACTTGGTGTCGAACTTGATTGGGACCGAATTAATCAAGCCCATGAACTTTATAAATTAAAAGGTTTAGGAGCTCGTAATGATGCGGATGCGATGCAATTTCTAATTCCTAATTGGACTTTTAATAATAAAAAGCCATGTTTGGTTCGTTAATCTGACTCGATTTGTATTTAAATATTGAATTGATAGCTGTCCTTTGGGGCAGCTTTTTTATTGCTATAAAAAAATTAATTTTAAAAAGAAAAAAGATATTGAAAGAAATTAGATTGATGATGTAAGATGTCTGACAACATAAACACGTATGGAAACTTGCAAATGGATGCACTTGAGTTAAAAAACATTATTTCTGATGGTTTACTGTCTTTCCCCGTAACAGATTTCGATCAAAACGGAGATTTTAATAAGTCTTCTTATGCAAAACGTCTTGAGTGGTTAGCTCCATACGGTGCAAGTGCTTTATTTGCTGCAGGTGGTACAGGTGAGTTTTTCTCATTAACTGGCAATGAATATTCTGAAGTAATTAAAACTGCGGTAGATACATGCAAAGGCAGTGTACCGATTATTGCTGGGGCAGGTGGTCCGACACGTCAGGCGATTGAACAGGCAAAAGAAGCAGAGCGCTTAGGTGCACACGGTATTTTGTTAATGCCGCATTACTTAACTGAAGCAAGCCAAGAGGGTTTAATTGAACACGTTAAGCAAGTATGTAATTCAGTAGACTTTGGCGTAATTTTTTATAACCGTAGCGTATCAAGATTAAATCTCGATTCGATCCAAAAGTTAACTGAGATGTGCCCGAACTTAATCGGTTTTAAAGACAGCTCTGGCCAAATTGATATGATGACGGCAGTGACTCAAACTATTGGAGACCGTTTGTCATATTTAGGTGGCTTGCCGACAGCAGAAGTTTTTGCAGCGCCATATAAAGCTTTAGGTTGCCCAGTTTACTCGTCAGCTGTATTTAACTTTATTCCAAAGACTGCTATGGAGTTTTATAACGCGCTTCGCAGTGATGACTTTGAAACAACCAATCGTTTGATTAAAGATTTCTTCTTGCCACTGATTAAAATTCGCGACCGTAAATCAGGTTATGCGGTAAGCATGATTAAAGCAGGTGCCAAAATTGTTGGGCATGATGCCGGTCCTGTGCGTCCACCATTAAGTGATTTAACTCAAGCAGACTATGAAGATTTGGCTGCGCTCATTGCGACACTTGGTCCGCAATAATTCTAACTGTTTAGGTATTGGAGCTTTAAAATGAGTAAAAATAACGGTCGGCAGTTTATTAATGGTCAACGCATTGCTGTAAATGTGCCAGCTCTAGAAAGTATAGCTGCAAAAGACTATCAGCCAACAGGTTATATATTTAGTCAGGCAACACTTGAAGAAGTAGATCAGGCTGCTCAAGCTGCACATAACGCTTTTTTAGTTTATAGCCAAACTTCTCAAGAGCAACGTGCCTCTTTTCTAGAAGAGATTGCTCGCCAAATTGAAGCATTAGGTGCGAACCTGCAAGAGGTCGCTTCACTTGAAACAGGTTTGCCACTTGCTCGTCTTCAAGGGGAGACAGGGCGGGTTACTGGCCAGCTAAGACTATTTGCTGAACTTTTACGCCGCGGCGATTTTTATGGTGCCCGTATTGATGTGGCATTACCAGAACGTAAGCCTTTGCCGCGTGTCGATTTGCGTCAATATAAAGTTGGGGTAGGACCGGTTGCTGTGTTTGGCGCGAGTAATTTCCCACTTGCATTTTCAACTGCAGGCGGTGATACCGTAGCTGCCTTAGCAGCAGGGTGTCCGGTTGTCTTTAAAGCACACTCTGGCCATATGGCAACTGCTGAGCTTGTTGCAGAAGCCATTGAAAAAGCAATCGAAGTTTGCGATATGCCTAAAGGCACATTCAATATGATTTTTGGTGGCCGTATTGGCGCAAACTTGGTAGAACATCCCCTGATTCACGCAGCTGGTTTTACGGGTTCTCTTGAAGGCGGAATGGCACTTTATAACCTTGCGCAGAGCCGTCCTCAGCCAATTCCATTCTTTGCTGAAATGTCGAGTGTGAACCCTGTAGTGGTTTTATCTCAGGCGCTGAATTCTCGTGGTGAACAAATCGCACAAGATACGGTTGCTTCATTTAATATGGGATGTGGCCAGTTCTGTACAAAACCAGGGTTAATTTTAGGCGTACAAGGTCCTGAATTTGACAGTTTCGTAGCAGCTTTAGCTGAAAGCACGCAAAAAGCTGTGCCTCAGGTCATGTTGAATGAAGGAACTTTAAAAAGCTACCGTCAAGGTATTGATGCTCTAAACAGCGAAGCTGGTTTTGAAGTTATTGCGACAGGACAAGAGGCCGAGCTAGTTTCTCAAGCAAAAGCACATCTGTTTAAAGCGGATCAATCTGTTTTATTGTCAGGCAACCCAAAACTACAACATGAAGTTTTCGGGCCAATGTCGATTGTGATTGGCGTAGAGGATGAAGCGACTTTGTTAAAAGGGATCGGGGCTTTAGGTGGACAGCTTACGGCAACGATTATTGGTGATGAAAATGAGTTGTCCAAAGCAGGCGAACTTCTTGATTTGTTAACTCGTAAAGCTGGCCGTGTATTGTTTAACGGTTTCCCGACAGGCGTAGAGGTATCGGATGCTATGGTACATGGTGGCCCTTTCCCTGCAACCAGTGATGCCCGTGGCACTTCGGTAGGTACGGGAGCAATTGAGCGTTTCTTGCGTCCGGTATGTTTCCAAAATACACCACAAGTTTTATTACCCGATGCATTAAAAGATAGTAATCCACTACAGATTACTCGTCTGGTCAATGGGCAATTAACTCAGGCTCAAATTTAAAAGTTGTGCAGCTCAATCAATGCTATTGAGCTGCATATTTTTTAACTTATTCAATGAATTGTTAAATATTTAAATAAGCACAAATTGCTTACTTTTTAAATATGAGTAGTGGTTTAATAGGTGAGAGAAAATATTTTATTTTTAATAACTTAGGGGTCTAAAAACCGAATATGACTATCGGCTAAGTTTATAGTAAAATGAAATTTATAATTTTTTTCAACATTTCATGAGTTCTTCAGATTATGTCTAGCGCAATTAAACCTAGATCAACAAAAAAACTAAGCCAGATTATTGTAGAACAACTGATCGAAAAAATTCAGTCTGGAGAATTTAAAGTTGGAGAAAAGATCCCGACCGAACTTGAATTAATTGAAACTTTTGAAGTAAGCCGTTCTGTCATTCGCGAAGCAATTACTGAGTTGCGTTCATTAGGATTTGTCGAGACTCGTCACGGGATTGGTACTTTTGTAAAAGAGCAGACTGTTGAGCAAAACTTTCTGTTGTCTAATGCCAGTTTAGAAACCATTAATGACATTATTTCCTTGCTTGAGCTTCGGATTAGCCTTGAGTCTGAAGCTGTCTTTTTAGCATCTGAGCGCCGTAAGCAAATCCATATTGATAAAATGAAAGCTGCGCTTGAAGACTTTGAACGACATATTTCTTCAGATGCAAATGATGGTACGGTAAAAGCTGACTATGATTTCCATATTGCCATTGCTGAAGCTTCTGAAAACCAATATTTCGTTGATTTTTTGAAGTATCTGGGTGAAAAAATTATTCCACGTGCACGTGTTAAATCTATTGAGCAAAGTCCTGAAAATCGCGAAGAATATTTAAAAGCGGTTCACCATGATCATGTCAATATTTATAACGCAATTGTCGATCAGGATGGTTTGTTGGCTAGACAAATGATGCGAGCTCATTTGTCTAAAAGTATTAAAAAGTTTAAGCAGTAAAGCTTGAGCTAAGATTAAGATAAAAAAGAGAGCTTATTTAAGCTCTCTTTTAATTTTTTGGGTGCTATTTACAGCTAAAGTTTTCAGCTTTTTCGCTATCGCCTTGACCATTGTAACGAGCAATCAGTGGGTAAGGGCAAAGTGGACGAGTACGGTCAGGCGCCCAGTCTTGAGGAAGTTCAGTATTCACTTGTCCATTCGGATTACCTGCGCCGCGTGCAGTCGCAATGATTTTGTCAGGTGCTTGCCCATATTCCACCCAATTAACTAAAGCAGTCAATGCGTCAAATTGGTCGGTCGCAATGCCATCACGGGTATGGTTCATACCCGGAACTCTAAAGAAACGCGCAAATTCAGGCGCTGTACCTTTCGCATCATTTTTATAGTGTTGTAGCAGTTGATCGTACCAATTTTGGGTGTCATCTACAGAGAAAACGCCATCTGCTGTGCCTTGTACTACAATCATTTTTCCACCGTGATTACGGAGTTTATCTAGATTGAGTTCATCGGGTGGCATCATGAATGACATGGAACTTTCGGTATATACATCATTGGTTGCCGAGAGTTTTGGATAGTCGGTATCGAAGTTAAAATTAAAGGCAAATTGTCTAGAGTTTTGAGTCACAGTTGGGTCTGGTGGAACCTGAAAAAGAATGCCGACTGCAACGGGGTCACGTGCTGTTCCCACCGAAGATTCGAATTTCCAGCTTGCCCAGTTACTACCGACTAAACCGGGGTCGAAAGGCTGGGTTGCATAGAGCGCTTGTCCAGCCGAATTTACAGGACCTCGGTAAATGTTGGCTAATACTTCAATTTGTTCGGTGCTTAAACAAGTACCATCTCTTGTGCTTGAGCAAACGGGTACATGCTTATGAATATCAAAAGCTGTACGACAAGATTCGACATCTTGAACCAGTCCATCTGCAACACCGTCTAAAGCATCGCATCGATCTAAAATCGCTTTTGCTAATACTTTACGCTCTGAAAGAGTAAGTGCGGTACTTAGGTCATTTTCATCTGTTGCGACACGACGGAGCTGCTGTGCTGTATAGAGTTGAGCCGCAGCTGCACGAGGTAAGTGAAAACCTGGTGTACTTGCTAAAATTCCATCATATTGGTCGCCCAAACGAGTTGCAGCAATCATGGCATGACGCCCACCGTTAGATGTACCGCCTGCATAGGAGCGGTCTGGCAATTTACCATATGCGGCTTTAATTAGGTTTTTTGCCATAGGCGTGAGTTTGGTAATTGCACCATAACCGTAGTCAATTCTGGCTTGAGGGTCTAAACCAAACATTGGATTTTGTGAAGCATTATGTCCTGCGTCGGAAGAAATGACCGCAAAACCATCATGTAGGGCATTGGTGAGTGGACCGCCGCTGCCGACCTGACCCGTTGCAGGCACTATGTTGCCATCGGTTCCGCCATTACCTTGATAGAGGAAACGGCCGTTCCAATCAACAGGTAAACGCATTTCAAAACCAATTTGATAAGTTTGTCCATCGACAGGGCTTACCCGTTGATCCATATAACCCTTGACCAAACAATGTGCACCAATCGGTTTATTGGCGACCGTCAATGTGCCTGCTTCTTGAAGGGTAGCTGAGCTAATAACGGTATTGTTGTACTGAAATCCGAGTAAGTCTGAACAGCTTCCTGTCATTTTTACGCCAACAGCAGGAGACAACTGCGGTGGTTTGGTTGTTGAGGGAACCGTTGTGTCATCATTATCACTTCCACAGCCTGCCAAAGAACCAAGCATGGCAAGCACTAAAGCGGAGTGCATCAAAATTCGTTTATTGTTGGTGTAATTCATTTATTCATATCCTTATTGAATGAATGTTTGTAATTAATCTAAAACCAGAAAATTAGCTGTGCTTCGTGCAATCATTTTGTTGTTTTGCCAAGCTTCACTTTCGAGATTCAGTACGGTTTTGCCTTGTTTAATGAATCGGCATTTTGTAATGACTTCGCCCACAGCACAGGGCTTTAAAAAATCCATCGTTAAGTTAATGGTAGTAGCGGGTTTATGGTCATTGGCGAGATATGCAAAAAGTCCCATCACATCGTCAAGCATGGCGCAGATCATGCCGCCTTCAACGGTGCCGCGTGGATTGGTAAAGCTTTCTAGGGCTGTGTAGTGGATGGTGAGTTCAGTGTTTTGGTCATTCCAATGGATATTATGTCCACCCAAATGGTGATGGATGGGCGGTAAGTGTTCTAAAGTTTTTTGATCCATAATGAAGGGTCCATCCTTTTTGTAGGTGTTATAAAAATTATTATTTCAGGGTATAGGCATCATAAATAACAGCTTTACCCAAACGTATTGCACTACCTACTGCAACGGTCTGGTTAAGCCATGAATATTTGGGTGAGCTGGTTTCAAACTGCATGGTAATTTTGAAATAGTAATTTTTCGGGTCGACATCTTTGCCTTGGGCAAGCTGTTTTAGCGTCTCTGCCGAGCCATGGCGGTAACCTTTGGTTTGAAGGTAAATAAGCGCACCATCATCGGTTTCTAACAAATATCGCGTATCAATAATGGCCAGTCCTTTACTGTCGACAATTTGCCAATCTGCGCCATTATTTAAAATGCGGCCCTTAAGGGATTTACCTTCAAATGTCCCGCCTGTAATAGGAATAACTCGGCGTTTACCTGCATCACTGGTGGTGCCTAACTCCCAAACAGGCGCATTTAGATCAACACTAAATTTTGCTAAAGGTTCAAGCTGAATAGGTGGTGGGCTATATTGCGTTTCGGCATGAGTTAGGCCAATGAGACAAATTCCGCAGAGTAGCGTTAAAACTTTCTTCATGATGAATTTCCCGAAATAAAAAGAGGTTCTATGTGTGACAGAACCTCTGGTTTTAATTATTTAAATTTCCATGTGTAGTCGATGTTGATACGGGTTTCGTTTACAGGTTTGATATTCGCTGTAGAGAGCATGTTGTTGTCATAAATGGCGTAGCGCGCGCGTAACCCTAGATTTTTTAACCAGCCACTTTGAATGGTGTAGCCTAAATCAAAGTCTGTTTCGCGTTCTTTTAGATTGGTTCCGCCTAAATTGGGTGCATAAATATTGTGACCTGTGGTGTAACGGGTCATAAAACGTAAACCCGGAACATAATCTTTAAAGTCATATTCATAACGGAAGCTATAGGCTTTTTCTTTTGGGTTTAAAAACTCGCCCGGCCATGTATCAATAAGAAGTCCAGTTTCACCTCCCGTTAAATACGGGAACGCGGTGTCGCCATGATGTTGGAAAGTCCCAAAAATAAATTTATGGTTTTGATGTTTAAGTTCGAAATGCGCATGATAGAGGTCATTATCGACTAAGCCTGCTTTTGCTTGTCCGTCATCTCGGCTGCGGTAGTAGCGTAATTGTGAACTAAAGTTGGTGGTGTCATTAATTTTATGTTGGTGTAAAGCGCCGACCATGGTTTGGTTATAAAGATCGTCAACATCCATGTAAAAAGCTGTGAGCTTCAATGCAGGATTAAACTGATAGTTTCCACCTAAGTAATAAAGCCCATCAGTTTCAGCACTTTTAAAGCGTCCATTTACGCCTGAAATTTTAATTTTTTCATAGTTGGTCGAATCCCGATGATTCACTTTATCGAGGTAGGCTGCCTGTAAATCAAAATCTTTAATATCTTTACTGGTCAGTGAAATGCCTCGATAGGTTTGAGGAAGCAAACGAGCAGGTGAAGCCACTAAAACTGGGTTCATCGGCATTAGCGTACCGATGCGTAGCTCGGTCTGGCTCATTTTCGCTTTTGCTGTGACCCCAATTTCGCCATAAGAGTCAGCAGGCTCATTGGTGCGCGTGTCTCTAGGTAAGTTTCCTGTACCGCCATGCTCGGCATCAGCATCGAGTTTAAAGCCTGCCGTTGCAAGCACATCCAGCCCAAAACCGACAGTCCCTTCGGTATAACCTGAATTGGCTTTAAGAATAAAACCTTGTGTCCAGTCCTTGGCAGCAGGGTAAGCAGATTGCTCTTGGTAGTCGCGGTCAAAATAGAAATTTCGCGTGGTGAGTTCTACTGAACTGTTATCAATAAAACTGCCAGCCCACACTGAACCTGAGAGCATAAGGGTAGAGTACATCCATAATTTCGACATAGCATTTCTTCCTGAAATAACATTTTTTGTTTTCAACAAGGCATAGTTGTTGTGTCTGCCTTGTTTGGTTTTTAAATCGAATTATTTTCCGAGCAGTTCTCGGGCGACGATTTCTTTCATAATCTCATTGGTTCCCCCATAAATTTTTTGTACCCGCGCATCCACAAAAAAGCGTGAAATCGGGTATTCCTGCATGTAACCGTAGCCACCAAAAAGCTGAAGTAATTGGTCAATCACTTCACATTGGACATCGGTAATAAAGCATTTCAGTGCGGCAACTTGAGTCACGCTTAACTGGTGTTGTTGATAAAGCGCCGCACATTGGTCTACAAAAGCTTGGGTGGCTTTGGCTTTGATTTGCGCGTTTGCGAGCACGAAGCGTGTGTTTTGCATGTGGCTTAAAGGTTGCCCGAAAGCTTTACGCTCTAATACATAGTCTTTGGTCAGTTCGATAGCGCCTAAAATTGACCCCAAAGCCATCATGGAAATACTCAAACGTTCGCGAGGTAACTCTTGCATTAAATAAGCAAAGCCTTGTCCTTCTTCCCCCAAACGCTGAGTTACAGGCACACAAACATCATCAAAAAATAGTTCGGCTGTATCTTGGGCATGGAGTCCGATTTTTTGTAAAGAGCGGCCTTTTTTAACACCGTCTAAAGCTGCATCAACTAAAAAAATCGAAATACCTTTTGCTTTGGCTTGAGGATCAGTTTTTGCTACCAGAACGATCAGGTCGGCATGCAAGCCATTTGAGATAAACGTTTTTGAACCATTCACACGATATTGGCCATTTTCTAAAATGGCTTGAGTGCGTATAGCCTGTAAGTCTGAACCCGCATTGGCCTCTGTCATGGCAATTGCAGTGACGACTTCACCTGTCACCATTTTGGGTAACCAATAACGTTTTTGCTCTTCGGATCCGATATTTTGTAGATAAGGAGAGACCAACTCATTTTGCCCACCAATGGCAACAGCTAAAGACGCAAAGCCCGCTTGAGCAGTTTCTTGAACCAGCATGAGGGAGTAATGAACAGGAGCGCCATAGCCGCCATATTCCTCAGGCACATCAACACACAAAAAACCATTTTCCCCAAGACGAAGCCATAGATCACGTGGGATAAGGCCATCGTGTTCCCATTGTTCGTAGTATGGAGCAACCTGTTCTTTTAAGAACCTGCGATAGCTGTCCCGAAATAGTTCAAATTCTGTATCGTGTGGCATATTGAACCTTTTTTTGGCAAAAGTGAGGCTAAGGCCCAAACCGAAATTTGAGCTTCCTTTTTTATTTCAATTGCTTATTGTTTTAAGGTGGGCACCCGAATAATCAGTGGGTTATCAGTCTGCTTTTGATAAAGCTCATCAATTAAAGCGGCACGACGTTTCGTAATACTGCTTTGATTAAGGTTGCCTTTATCGGTCACTTCGCCGGCATCTAACTGAGGTGGCTCGGTCATTAAATAAAGCATTGAGACTGTATTTGAGCTGCCAGTCGCATCTTTATTAAAGGTCGTTAAAAATTGGCGGAACCATTGTTGGACTTTAGGGTGTTGCAGTATCTCTGCTGCAGAATGTTCGCCCAGCTTAAGACCTGCATATTGAGCACAAGCGTCTAATTTTGGAAAAATCAGAAAACCAATAGCATTCAGGTTTGAACCAGTAATACAAACATCTTGGATGAGTAAATTACCTTGAATAAGCACTTTGTTGCGTAGTGTGCCGACATTCACAAAAGTGCCTGTATTGAGTTTAAAGTCTTCGGCAATTCGTCCGTCGTACATTAGGCCTTTGGTTGGATCATTGACATCGACTAAACGAACGGCATCGCCTGTATGGAAAAAGCCTTCATCATCAAAAATAGTACTTTGTTGGTCCGACTTTAAGCGCCAATAGCCTTTCATGACGTGTTTGCCACGAACGCAAAACTCAAGTTTGTCACCACATGGAACTAGCTTAATTTCGCATCCCGGAGCAGGGTAACCAATAAAGCCAGCCATTACGCGTGGGCCAGTTGTAAAAGCACAAGAGGGAGCAGTTTCGGTCATGCCCAATCCGCTCATAATGCGGATTTTTTCTCCGCAATGTTGCTGAGCAATTTTATCGAGTCTGTTCCAGCCCGCTTCTGAAAGTGCAGCACCGGCAAAGAATAAAATTTTAACTTTGGCAAAAAAGCGCTCTCTTAATTCTTCATCTTTTTCTAACGCTTCGGTGAGTTCTTCCCAACCTTTTGGCACATTTAAATAAACGGTTGGAGAAATTTCTTTGAGATTACGAATGGTTTCGTCAAATTTTCCTGCAACGGGTTTGCCATCATCAATGTAAATGGTACCGCCGTTATAGAGTGCGATGCCGACATTGTGACTGCCGCCAAATGTGTGGTGCCAAGACAACCAGTCGAGTAGGACAGGCGGCGTTTCTTCAAACTCAGGGAAAGTCTGCAATAACATTTGCTGATTAACACACAACATTAAATGTGTGGTCGGTACAGCCTTAGGTAATTTAGTTGAACCTGATGTAAACAGAAATTTGGCAATCTGGTTTTCATCAAGGGTTTGATAAAACTCTTGAACATTTGAAACTGGTGTATCTAACAGCGATTGAAAAGACGTGCAGATCTGATCGCCCACTATTCCTTTATTGGTCACCACTTCAATATCGGATGTAATGCATGCCTGAATGGCTTTGGCAAAAGCTTGTCCATCGCTGGCATAAACCATACCAGGTGTCAGCACTTCAAACACATGTTTGAGTTTGCCGAAGTCTTGAGAAATCAGAGAGTAGGCAGGGGAAATAGCCGAGAAAGGCACACCCGCCAGCATGGCACCCATAGAGAGTGTTAAATGTTCGAGATCATTACCACTTAAAATGATGAGTGGTCGTTCTTGGCTTAAATTACGGTCATGCAAAGCCTGAGCAATGTGCCATGCGCGTTGTAGAACTTCTGCATAACTCAGTTTGACCCATTCGCCTTGAGCATTGCGTTTTGCTGCAAAAATATGGTCGGGTTTGGTTTGTGCAAAATGAATTAACCGATCTGTCAGTTTTTGTGGATACGGTTTTAATTGCTCTTTTGGGCTGATATAGAGCGTTTGATCTTTATAGTGATAATGAATATCGTGTTGCCCTAATTTTACGAACCGTTCGCGGTCTTGTGATTGAGTGGCATTCATTTGCATTTCTTTCACTCCATGGAAAGCGCATCACTGCGCTTTATTTTTTTGCATCATGCAATTTTTATTTAATCTGTTTGTCTTCGTATTAGCCTGACTAAATCGGGTAATGACGTGATTGGGTTTGAATGGTAACCCAGCGTAAATCGGTAAACTCGGCAATAGATGCTTTACTACCAAATCGTCCGTATCCACTCGATTTTGTTCCGCCAAATGGCATTTGAGCTTCGTCATGTACGGTTGCGCCGTTAATATGACAAATACCCGAATCAATCTGTTTAGCGACTTCTAATGCTTGTGAAATATTCTGGCTAAACACTGCCGAAGACAGACCAAACTCGCTGTCATTTGCCAGTACTATGCCTTCTTCAATGCTTGAAAAACGTTGAACTGTGCATACAGGTCCAAATGATTCTTCGCGGTAAAGCAGCATGTCAGGTTTAATATTGAGCACCAGCGTCGGTTGCATGGTGGTATCTTCAATATGGATGCCTAAAGGTAAGTCAGCCCCTTTGTTTTGAGCATCTTCCAGCAAATGCTGAATACGGTTTGCAGCGCGGCAACTTTCTAAAACACCGAGTACATTGTCTTTTGAAGTTGGATTACCTGCCCGAATAGAGCGAGTTTTTTCAATCAGTTTTTCAATAAATTGGTCGGCAATATTGTCTTGAACCAAAACACGTTCGGTCGACATACAAATTTGCCCCTGATTAAAGAACGCTCCAAAAGCGACTGCATTTACGGCTTCATTAATGTCAGCTTCATTTAAAACCACGACAGGGGCCTTACCACCCAATTCAAGTAAAACAGGTTTTAAGTATTTAGCAGCAGTCTCGGCAATAATTTTGCCGACTTTGGTTGAACCGGTAAAATTAATGCGTTTCACGGCTGGATGAGACACTAAGCGCTCCACAATTTGTGGTGCATCTTCAGCGGCATGCGTAATCACATTGACCACACCTTCACCTAGACCTGCTTCATGTAACACTTCACCAATTAAACGATGTGTTGCTGGACAAGCTTCAGATGCTTTTAATACCACCGTGTTACCACAAGCCAAAGGCATAGCAAGCGCACGTGTTGCCAAAATGACAGGGGCATTCCAAGGTGCAATTCCTACAATCACACCACAAGGAACTCGCACACCCATCGCAAGATTGCCCGGCACATCTGACGGAATCAGACTTCCGTCAATTTGTGTGGTCATGGCTGCGGCTTCACGTAACATGTTGGCAGCAAGATGAACGTTAAACCCATACCATGTTGCAGTTGAACCTGTTTCTTGCATTCCAGTTTCAATGAATTGCTCGGTTTTTTGGTCCATTAAATCGGCTGCTTTTAATAAACGTAAGCGACGTTCGGTAGGCGAGAGTTTCGACCATACTTTAAAAGCTTGCTGTGCCGAATCGATTGCACGATCAACATCTTCCAATGTTGCAGCAGCAGCTTTAGTTGCTACCGTTCCATCAATTGGACTAATACGCTCAAAAGTTGCCTGATTTGATGCATCAACAGATTGACCGTGAATAAGTAACTGTACATTTTGCATGGGTTGCGTCCTTACATTGCCATTAAAGAATCAAAAGTTAACCAGTACGTTTATAGCTCTGTAAACCCGGTTTAATTGATTTTTCATCTAAGAATTGTTTCAAACCTTCTTGGCGACCATTTTCAGTATCGCGGTGGATACATTGATCGAGTTTGGCATATAAGTAATCTTCGTTTTGGTCCCATGTCAGTTCACGGCAACGCTTAAAGCCATTTTTAGCAGTACGAAGAACTACTGGGTTTTTCTCGAGTAAGCAATTTGCAAGTTCAGTTACTTCTGCTTTTAATTGGGCAAGCGGTACGCTTTTGTTCACAAGACCCATGGTTTCGGCTTCTTTACCGCTAAAAGTTTTACCCGTCATGATGTAATACAAAGATGCACGATGACCTACCGTATCTGCCATTGCTTTGCTTACAAGGTTGCCCGGTGGGATGCCCCAGTTAATTTCAGATAAACCGAAAGTTGCTTCATCTGCTGCAATTGCTAGGTCACACGCCACTAAAGGTGAGAAACCGCCTCCGAAGCACCAGCCGTTGACCATAGCAATGGTTGGTTTTGAATACATACGAAGAAGTTGCCACTGCCAGCGACATGAGTCACGACGAATACGCTCTTGGAAAATCTCAGGTTGAGTGTCGACTTCACGGAAATATTCCTTCAAATCCATACCCGCTGTCCAAGAGTCGCCTGCACCGGTCAGAACCAAAACTTTAGCATTTTGATCAAGCTCAAGGGTTTCAAGCACATCAATCATTTCACGATTGAGGGTTGGGCTCATGGCATTTTTCTTTTCAGGGCGGTTTAAAGTGACCCATGCAATTCCATCTTCAACTTTAACATCTACTGTTTCCCAGCGGTTTTCATAACTCATCTTCATACTCCTTGAATGATTTCTTGCTGTGCTGGGATTTAATCTAATATCAGTTAAACTTACATTCAAGTCTTTTTTGGAAAATTTCATAAATATTTTATAATTTGTTGTATTTTAAAAATTAATTATTTTAAAAATTAATTTTAAATAAAAATATGTTGATTTTTTAATAAGTTTAACTGATATTTTTGGTGTGTTTAAAAATAATACACAAAGGGCTAAATGGAACGACTAGTCAATAAAGGACAACACAATGGAAAAAATATCAGGACAGCCTTCAAGGGCAAAAATCACGTTGCTACTGTGCTTTGCCATAGCGATTTTTGAAGGCTTTGATCTTCAATCAATGGGGGTAGCCGCTCCACGAATGCGGGCTGAGTTTATGTTAGATAATGCCCAGATGGCGTGGGCATTTAGTGCTGCAATTTTGGGAACACTCCCAGGCGCAATATTAGGTGGTCGGTTTGCCGATATTGTCGGGCGTAAGAAAATTCTGATTTTTAGTATCTTACTTTTTGGAATTATGTCTTTGCTAACCGCCTATGCGGCCAATTTTAGTCTGTTACTGCTTATTCGTTTTTGTACGGGTTTGGGAATGGGTGGGGCGCTACCCATGATGATTACGCTTGCCTCTGAAGCTGTACCTGACCAGCACAAAGGTACTGCGGTTAGTGTGATGTATAGTGGCATTCCTTTTGGTGGCTTACTCACTTCCGTCGTTGCTATGTCGTTGGCAGGCGATGCAGAGTGGCGTCATATTTTCTATATCGGGGGGATTGCGCCTATTTTACTAATCCCACTGATTATGCGCTTTTTACCTGAGTCAAATGACTACCTGCAACGCAAAGTTCAAGCACAGCAAACCACGCCATTCTTTGAGGTTTTATTTGCCAAAGAGCGTCGTATGTCGACCATTCAGCTTTGGATAAGCTTTTTCTGCACGCTGGTGGTGTTGTATTTCTTGTTGAACTGGTTGCCGTTACTCATGGGTGCGCAGGGATTATCAAAACTACAGGCGAACTATGTACAGATGGGCTATAACGTTGGCGGAATTTTAGGTTCGGTTCTGATGGGCGTATTGCTTGATAAATTACGCATGAGCTTTGTGATTAAGCTAATTTATCTCGGCATTTTATTCTCACTATGCTGTTTAGCAATTTCTCCAACCGTTGCTTTACTTGCACTTTCGGCAGTGGGTTGTGGCTTATTCATTGTGGGTGGGCAATCGGCGTTGTATGGTTTGGCTGCCATGTATTATCCAACCGAAATGCGTGGAACCGGAGTTGGCGCTGCGGTTGCAATCGGGCGTATTGGTTCGTTTGCTGGACCTTTAATGGCTGGTTTTTTACTCTCGCTTGGGCAAAGCTCGACCATCGTGATTGGTTCAAGTATTCCAGTGATTTTAATTGCAGCGATCTCTGCATTACTTCTTGTCAAAAAACCTAAACAGCCTGTACATTTAGTACAAAGCTCAGGTGCTCGCTAAGTTTTAACGAAAGTATGGGGTTAGAACCTCATACTTTCACTACAGATTTTCTTATGATGATTGAAAGGTTATGGTACGTTCGAATTTAGTTCAAAAAAAAGTAGAAGATGAGCCTAAGTTAAGTTACATGATTGCTCGTGTTGACCGAATTATTAGTAAACATTTAACAGAACATTTAAAAGAGCTTGAAATTACCTTACCGCAATTTACCGCACTTTCTGTTTTAGCTTCAAAAAGTAATTTATCCAATGCCAAGCTTGCTGAGCGTTCTTTCATAAAGCCTCAATCTGCCAATAAAATCTTGCAAGATTTACTGGTCAATGGCTGGATTGAGAAAAAACCGGACCCGACACATGGCCGCCGTATTTTAATTACCCTGACCGAAAGCGGGATTGAAAAATTAAACAAATGCAATGAAGTGGTTTTAAAAGTCGAAGAAAAAATGCTTGAAGGCATTGATATTAACTTGGCTTATTTAATTCGTAATAATCTCGATATTATGGTGAATAACCTTAAAAATTTTAAATAAGTGTGTTTGTTTAGGTTGAGTTAAATTGCTAAGTACTGATTCACACAGAAAATTGATTTCATTTTGCAAATGAACTTGCTAGCATCGAAGTGACGTTTTTGATGATGTGTGGCAACGAATGTCTTCAGGACAACAAGTTTTACTAAAACTAAGAAAAATGATTATTTCAGGGGAACTTGAAGGCGGTGCCAGAATTGCCGAGATTCCTACTGCCGAGTTACTTGGCGTTTCACGCCAGCCTGTTCGTATAGCCTTTCGGTTGCTCGAACAAGAAGGTCTCCTCATTAAAAACCCAACTCGTGGTTATACGGTTCGTGAAATTTCCGGAAAACTGGTGCATGACGCACTTGAAGTACGCGGTGTGCTTGAAGGGTTGGCTGCGAAAACTTTGGCAGAGCAAGGCTTAAGCGAAGATCAGAAAAAGACGTTGCAACATTGCATTCAGGAAACTGAAAAACTCTTTAATGAAAAAGACGAGTTTGGTGATGCTGAGCTAGAACGTTATCATCATTTTAATGTCATCTTTCATGACACCATTATTGAGGGGGCGCAAAACGTTGCGCTCATCCAAGCCTTAGCAAAAAACAACCAATTGCCAATGGCTTCTGCCCAAGCCATTACCTATGACCAGAACCAAGCTTTATCGGAATATCGCCGTTTGCACTATGCGCATTTACAGCATTGTTCGATTTTCGATGCATTGGTAAATCGTCAGGCAGGGCGTGCTGAAACCTTAATGCGCGAACACAGTAGTGTGGTGATTTTAGGTGAAACGCTAAGAAATGTTCTCAGCGCTTAAAGTGAAAAGTTCCTTTATTTTTGAATAAAGGAACTCCAGAATTAAAGCTCAATTACAAGATGTTTAGTTTTTGCACGAGAACAACAAGGCGTAAATTGGTCATTTAGTGCATGTTCCTCATCGGTCATAAATAAATCGCGATGATCAGGTATACCTTCTACAACACGGGTAATACATGTGCCGCAAATGCCTTGTTCACATGAAACAGGAATATCAAAACCATTCGCAATTAATGCTTCAGTAGCAGTCTGCTCTGGCAATACTTCAATTCGGCGGCTTGTACCTTTCACTTCAATTGTAAAAGCTTCATCATTAGACGTATCTACTTTTTGCGCGACAAAATGCTCTTGATGTAACTGTTCGCTATGCCAACCTGCTTGTTCGGCCGCGTTCATGACAAACTGCATAAATCCTGTAGGTCCACATACATATAAGTGTCTATGTGGTGAAGCTCGGCCCAAAACCTCTGCCATATTACATTCGGTATCTGGCTGATCTTGAATATGAAAATGGACTTGTTCACCAAAGTGCTCGGTTAAGTTGCCATAAAAGGCAATCATTTCATGACTACGAACAAAGTAGTGTAATTTAAAAGGAATATTGGCCGACTTAAGCCGATACGCCATCGACAAAATAGGGGTAATACCAATACCGCCTGCAAATAAAACCGCTTGCTTTGTGTGAGGGTGAATTTCAAATAAATTACGCGGCTCACCAATTTTTAAATGATCGCCTTCACGATATTCAGTGTGAATGCAACGTGAACCACCGCGTGAATTGGCATCATGTAAAACACCAATGACATAGCGATGTTTTTCAGTGCAGCAGTTTGAAAGTGAATACTGACGGGTGAGGCCATTTTTCAGATGCACATCAATGTGTGCACCTGCTTCAAAACTCGGCAGCTCTGTACCATTTGCTGCAACCAATTCAAATGCACGAATGGTCGGGGTGAGCTGGTGAATTTTTTGAATGATAACGTCCATGTTCATGCTCCTTTAAATAATCCGAATGTTTGGAAACTTCTGTGTGGACGTTTCAGGAGGTGTTTTATTTTCTTCGGCAAGGAGTCGGTCAATGACCTTACGGGACTGGACACCACCTGCGTCGATATTGAGCATCAGTAACTTGCGATGTGGATTGTTTAAAATGTTTTGCTGCTGTTGCTCCAGCATTTCTAAATCTTCAGTAAAGATTTTGCCTTGGCCTTCACGAATTTGATCGGTGAGTTCAGCATTATCTGGCTGGAAGTTACGCGCCATTCCCCAGAAATACCAATGTGATGTTTCAGTTTCCGGTGTAATAAAATCGACCACAATTGAGGACACTTTTTTGTCTTTCGGTGCGTGATAACCACCATGTCCAGCATGCGCTACACCTACTTCAATGTGGACATTACTTGGCGCAAAGAAGTGGCAACGTTGCCAACGGTCGACAGGTACATCATCTGCTAAATGATTGCCGCGAAGGGCCATTTGCCAAAATGGAGGTGCGATCACATTTTCCATATAGCGTTCGGTAATGACATGGTCACCGTCAACTTTAGTCACTGGCAGGGCTTCATCAATTTCTTTTTGCCCAATACTGCTTGAGTGAACATAGGTCTCATGGGTTAAATCCATTAGATTGTCGATCATTAGGCGATAGTCGCACTGAATGTGAAACAAGCCTCCGCCATAGCTCCATTCCGGATGATCTGCCCATTCTAAAGTTGGGAGTTTTGCTTCATCTGCTAAAGCCTTTTCACCTGGCCATACCCAAATAAAGCCGAACTTTTCAACAACTGCATATGCTTTGTTGCAAGGGAAACCATTTACACGTTGGGCTGGCATTGAAATGGTCTTTCCGTCACAACCCATGACTAAGCCATGATAACCACAGACAAGATTGCCATCTTCGACATAGCCAAGTGAGAGTGGGGCACCACGATGCGGACAAAAATCTTCAACGGCTGCAACTTGGTTTTCTTTACCACGATAAAAAACGATTTTTTCACCACAGATGGTGCGACCTAATGGTTTATCTTGGATTTCTTCTGGACGGCAAGCTACATACCAAGCATTTTTAATAAACATTTGTGACGACTCCTTATCACTTATTGGATCCAATTTATAATAAATAAAAATATTGGTCAATTGATAAGCAGTATATTTATTCAAAAATATTGTTCTTTAAAGTTGGTTAATTTGTATATTTTTAACTATTGTTAAGGACTTATACGTTTCTTTGGAGTTTTTGGGAAATTTTTTTTATTTGTTTTAATTTGGATCCATAATGGCTGTAACTATAGCCATTATGGGCCGTGAAAATTTAGAAATTAAAAGTGTAATGAAGCATCATGCGCTGTTCATCCAGACTTTTGCCATGTTTGGTGTCGTAGTTAATATTTAAGAAAAGAAATTTAAGATTTTTAATCCAAGCATTTAGATCGTACTGAATCAACACATCACTTTCTTGCTCAAAATCGTTTTGATTCATGGTCTGAAAAGAGTCGCCATAAATATATTTATAGGTCACTTTTAAACCCTTGATATAGTTTTTAAAGTCATAGGAAGCAACGAAATGATAAGACTTTTCATCTGCTTTGGTAAACGCGCCTAAGGTCCAGTTCACCATGTGAGGAATGGGCATATTATCGAGTTTTGGAATACCATCTTTGCCAAAGTTTTCTTGATAGCCAATTCCGGTTGTAAAGTTGCCATGTTTGGTGAAATGCATAGCGCCTATAGACGTATTATCATATTCACCAAGCTTTGATTTGCCGACATCGTCATGGCGAAACACACGTAATTTTGTGGTGTGCTGCTTTGTCCATTGATAATCAAAAGCAAAGTAACTTTGATTGATGAGGTCGGTTAAGTAACCATTGTAAAATTTCCAGTGGTACCGCGGTGTTTTGCCGTCCCATTGAAAGAAATAGAGTCCGTCAGATTCATGTTTTGATATGGCGAGTTTGTGATAGTCCTCCTCATTTTTGGGTGAATAACGGTTAATCAAACCCAGCTCGAAATTTTGTTGCGGTGTCTTATATTTTAATTCCAAGCCTTTGTAGTTCACTCGTAATTGATGTGTGTCGACTTGTGGGGTAAGTGGTGAGTCGGGAATAATTTCACCTATATTCATGCGAAAGTTTTGATATTCAACTCCAGCACCTAAGCCATATTTAACATAGTCTTGCGCTTGTTTCTTAGTGTTAGGGTCAAAGGGTATGACCATATCATTGGTGTGTTGGTCGTTACTTAGGCGATAAGCATATTGAATGCTTGGATTGAGGTGTAGCTGAACCTCATTAAGTTTGGTTGACCAGTCGCCACGATAGATCAGACCTTGGCTCAAGCTATGAGTATCGGGGCTGGTCCCATTTTCATATTGTCTGTCGAAGTTGAATGTTTTTAGCGTGAGTGTATTTTGAAAATTAACATCGACTGCACTATGAGCTAAACAGCAGGCAAGGGTCGTCCCTGAGAAGAAAATCCCATAAATAAAAATATGCTTCATTTTTAAATCCGTTTAAAAGCGTTTTACTGTTCTAAATCCGACATGGCTGGTGGCAAGGTCGAGTTCTTGTGGATGCCTCGCGGCAGCACGATAACGCGCGCAATAGTTGGTAGCGCATAAATAAGATCCACCTTTAATCGTGTATTGCAAAATCTGTTCGTGACTTTGCCGATATTTCGATGGATCTCCCATATGATGATCTCTTGGACCTGTATAGGGTGTTTGCGTCCATTCCCATACATTGCCAATCAAGTCGTATAAGCCAAATGGGTTTTTGCTAAAACAACCAACAGGGGCCACATCCTTAAAACCATCTTCCTGAACATTTTTGTATGGAAATTCACCTTGCCAGAAGTTGGCTACAATATGGCCTTCATGGGTGGGGCCAATGTCGGAGTTTTGCTGAAAACCTTTGGCTGCATACTCCCACTCAAGCTCAGACGGTAAGTCATGACCGAGCCAGTTTGCATAAGCATAAGCATCATTCCATGTCACCATGCGAACAGGCTCGTGAGGTGCTGGTTGTTTAGGGTTGTTTGGGCCCCATGGGTGTTTCCAATTGGCCCCTTTTTCAAATTTCCACCACTGTAATTCTTCAACTGGATGCTCAGGTTGTACAAACATAGCTGCGCCGCCTTGCTTCTCTGCATCGGTGACATAACCCGTTTGTTTAACAAACTCTTGAAATTGGGCATTGGTGACTTCAGTTGCATCAATTAAAAAAGCGGGAACGGAAGTTGCCTGTAAGTTTAATGGGCGTTCATCTTCATAACCTTGTGTGGTGCCTAAAACAATTTTTCCTTGCGGAAGCTTGACCATGCCGGCTTCTTTGTTTTTAGGCCAACCCGAAGGAAGCCCCGAATAAGAATTACATTTAGCTTTGCTGCCTAAGTCGGGCAAGGTGGTCTGTTCTAGTTGAGGCGTGGTTTTTTGGCACGCACAAAGTAAGAGAAACGATGAAAGCATCATGATTTGTTTCATCTGGTTTTCTCTACTTTTTATTGTATTGCTCAAAATCCACAACACCATTTTCATCGGCATATCTTAAATATTTATTATTTAAGACTTTGACGATCTCAGGATGTTCTGCATAAACATTATGTTGCTCATTAAAATCTGTTTTTAAATTGTAGAGTTCCCAACCGTGGCTTTTAAATTTAGAAGGTGAGTTTTCAACAAGTTTCCATTCGTCAGTTTTGGCGTAGCGGCTGCCATGCAATTCTTTAAAGTCATAATAATTAACAGGGCGAATACGGGCAGTATTATCCTTAAAAGCAGGAATTAGGCTAAAACCAGACGGTTTAATTTTAGTGCTTGAAGTTGGATAGATTTGATTATTTTGAATACCCGCTAGTTCCATAACGGTTGGGAATATATCTCTGACTGTCGCAAAGTTATTGTTGATTCCACGTTGTTTAGAAATTTGTACAGGCGATTTAACAATAAATGGAACACGTACTCCACCTTCTGAAGCAGCTGACTTCCAGTGGGTAAATGGTGTGCTGCTCACTTCGGCCCAGCGTGGTCCCATGTAAACATATGAGCTGGCGTTACCTATATTTTCATAGCGATTGTCGGCATCACCCATTGGGAAATTATGATCACCACCTTCAGCGCCGTTATCTGACATAAACACTATCAAAGTGTTGTCATATAAATGATGCTTTTTAAGATATTGAACAACATCGCCCACGCGGTCGTCTAACTGGGTGACCATGCCAGCATAAACTTCCATTTTACGCGCTTCATATTTGCGCTCTTGTGGGGTGAGTTCATTCCAGCTTTTAGTGCCTAAAGCCTGATTACCACTTTCAGTTGGGTATTCTGCGTTTGTAGGAATTAATCCTAATTTCTTTTGACGTTCAAAGCGTTGTTTGCGAATCGCATCGTAGCCTTGATCGTATTTACCTTTATATAAGTCTCTATAATGAGCTGGTGCCTGTATTGGCCAGTGTGGAGCTGTATAGGCTAGGTAGGCAAAAAATGGTTTCTGCGCTTTATTTTTATCTAAGTACTCAAAAGCTTTTTGTGTAAAAAAGTCGGTTGAATAGTAGTTGTCAGGCAGTGTGACCTTTTGACCATTTTCCGTGTATTGGGTGTTGCGCGGATAGTTTTTAGGTTGGTCTTTAAAATGTAAATCGAAGCCATCGAGCAGGGCAAAAGATTGATCAAAACCACGGGCTTTAGGGTTTTGTTCGGGAGCATAGCCTAAGTGCCATTTACCGACCATGAAGGTGTAATAATCTTTAGTCTTTAAAATTTCTGCGAGTGTATAAGCATTTTGCGTTAAGTGACCTGAATATCCATCAATTTTGAGCAGTGCACGCGGACTATCGGCGCCAACCAATTTTTCTTGTCGTTTTGAAGTTTCATACATGGCACCTAAACCGACCAAGTGATTATCTGCACCTGTCATAAGCTGTGCACGAGTAGGTGAACACATTGATGAAGCATGAAAATTGAAAAGCATTTTTCCTTGCTTTAACAGGCTGTCAATATGAGGTGTTTTAATCTCACTGCCATAGGCACTAATGTCTGAAAATCCAAGATCATCGGCCAAAATAATCATGATATTCGGTGGTTGTTGATTTTTTGGAGATGCTGCTTGCGCTGTGTAAAACAATTGGCTGGCAAAAAAAAGTCCCAATGTAAGCTGGCTTACTCTTTTGAGTTTCATAACAACAATCCTTTGAAGTTTTATAAATGCATCTTGCATTCCATGGAAATGAACAGAGCTTTTTTGGCTAAAAAATGCTCTGGAATCGATCATAATAGATTTTTTATTGTGGATCCATAAAAATATTCAAACAATCTAATTTTATGTTTTTAATAATTTTATACTTATATAATTTATATGTTTATAGATGTTTTAATAATCAATTTATAATTTTAGTTGATTTTTTGGATCCAAATATTCAGTATAGAAAAAGAGCAGGATGCTCAAAAAAACAAATATTCCTCTAGGTCATGATGGATACGGATATGCATAACCACCCAATCGCTCATATTAGCAATGTCGTGTGTATCTCTTATCCACATTGGGAGATGCACAAATGGAAAGAGATGTTCTAAGTGAGATCAATCACAATAATATGAGCCGTTATCAATGGTTCATCATTTTGATCTGTATTTGTCTCAATATTATTGATGGCTTTGACGTGATGGTAATGGCTTTTACCGCTCCATCCGTGTCAGCAGAATGGTCACTTTCAGGCGCACAAATTGGCTTATTGCTGAGTTCAGGTCTTTTTGGTATGGCTGCCGGTTCAATTTTTCTCGCACCTTTAGCCGATAAAATCGGTCGCCGTTTACTTATCTTGGTTTGTCTTGTAATTGCAGGTCTTAGCATGTTGGGCTGTGCTTTAGTGCAAAGTCACGGCATTTTGGCCGCACTTCGGTTTATTACCGGAATTGGGGTGGGCGGGATTCTTGCGAGTAGTAATGTCTTGGCAAGTGAATATGCCAATGCACGCTGGCGCAGTCTCGCAGTGAGTTTAATGTCTACAGGTTATGGCATTGGTGCGACACTAGGCGGAGTACTCTCACTGGCCTTGATTGAGCATTTAGGTTGGCGTTCAATCTTTTTGGCAGGGGGTATCACAACCATAATGATGTTACTAATTAGCGCATGGTTATTACCTGAATCTTTAGATTATTTGTTGGCGAAAAGACCAAAACAGGCACTAGAACGTATTAACGCAACAGTAAATCGTATGGGTTTAACTGCTTTAAAAGCCTTACCTTATTACGGCAAGAATAATCAAAAAAATACAGGTGATATTGGTAAATTATTTTCAGGGCAGCAGGGGTTCCAGACACTTTGCCTTTGGTTTGCATTCTTTTTAGTGATGTTTGGCTTTTACTTTGTCATGAGCTGGACACCAAAAATTCTGATTTCAATGGGAATGTCGCCTGAACAAGGCGTAAGTACCGGTATTTTAATTAGTATTGGTGGTATTTTCGGGGCAGCCATTATTGGTTTACTTGCTTCACGTATGAAAATTTTCTATGCCCTCAGCTTATTTCTGGGATTAACCGCTGTCTGTGTTTTCCTATTTGTCGCCGTTTCATCTCAAGTGAGCATTGCTCTCACAGTCGGTTTATTACTTGGCACGCTCATTAATGGCTGTGTGGCAGGTTTATATTCGATTTCTCCAACAATTTATGATGCTGAAATTCGTAGTCGGGGCGTGGGCTATGCAATTGGTTTTGGACGAATTGGGGCAATTTTATCGCCAACAGTCGCAGGCATTTTCTTAGATAAAGGCATAGCACCTGCAACGCTATATGCCTATTACGGTGTGGTCTTTATTTTAGCTATTTTCCTGATTTTGAGTTTGGGTAGCGCTTTTTACCGAAGTAAGAAAGAGCAAAACTTCTCACTTAAAACAGCACCTTAATCCATTAAAAATTAAATAGTTGAGTTAAAAAATGAAAAAGACACCATTATGGGTGGGGGTATGCTTGTGCCCATTATTTAGTCAAGTTGTGCATGCCGAATTTATAGCAGACAGTAAAGCTGAGCTGACACTCCGTAATTTTTACTTTGACCGAGACTATAAAAAAGATCCATATCCCTATACAGCAGCCAGAGATTGGGCACAGGGTTTAATTTTTAAAGGACAGTCTGGTTATACCGAAGGGACAGTTGGGTTCGGAGTTGATGTACTGGCAATGGCAGGTTTTAACCTGATGGGAAGCCGTGCTGATGACTATGCAAGGAGTGGCTTACTCCCAGTTAATCCTGATAACTCGCGTGATGATTATTATGGAAAAATAGGCATTACTGGGAAGGCTAAATTTAGAAAAAATGAGCTTTTTGTGGGAGATTTAGTTCCACAGTTACCGACCATTTTTTCATCGCCAGCACGTTTGTTCCCTCAGACTTATCGCGGTATCCGTTTTGTTTCAAATGAAATTCCAAATCTTCAACTTGAAGGGTTTTATGTCGACGAAGTACGGCAGCGCGATTCAATTCGTTATACCGATGTTGGAACAGACAATATCAATCATCGATTTAACAAAGCTGCCACCACTGACTCGTTTTATACTTTAGGTGGAAGTTATCAGTTAAAAGACTACCGTTTACGTGCTTATCATGCTGAACTCAAAGACATTTACCAGCAACAATTTTTGGGCTTTAACGGCAAAAAACCTTTGAATGACCAGCTTAACTTTTTAAGTGATGTGCGGTTTTTTAATAGTGAAGAAACTGGAAGTAAAAAAATAGGAGAGGTCGATAACCGACATATTAGTGGCTTATTTGGTTTGAACTATCAAAATCATACGGTTTCTTTGGGCTACATGCAGTCGTTTGGCTCGACTGGTCTGCCATTTTTGTCGGGAACTGAAAGTCCGGTTGTGCTTGATTTTATGAGTTCGGACTACTCAAATAAAGACGAAAAAGTCTACTCGATTCGTTATGAATATGACTTTAAAAATGCACGGATAGGGGATGTTTCATTAAACGGACTACGTTTTATGACCCGTTATGCTAAAGGTGAAAATATTGATTTACTGCAATATGGCGATCAGCGATTTAAAGAAGATTCGCTAGAGTTTGATTTGGGTTATAAAATTCCAGAAGGCAAGTTAAAAGGCTTAGGAATGCGGGCCCGCTTTTCTCACTACCGTAATGACATGCCAACGAATATGACTTTCCACTCGGCAAATGAAACACGTTTGAATGTCGATTACACCTTTAAATTTTAAATATTAAAAAAGCAGGTTAAAACCTTTTATTTGAGGTTTTAACCTGCTTTTGGATGTGGTTAAGCAGATACTTTTGCTGCTTCTAAAACTTCATTATGGGTTTGAGTATAAGTTTGTTCTTCTAAAGTATGTTTAGCCGGAATATAAGACATTGCACGTTCTGCTAGAGCCGTAATGGTGAGACTTGGGTTAACCCCCAAATTTGCACCTAACATTGAACCATCTACAACGTATAAGTTTTTATAGTTAAACACCCGATTTTGTCCATCTACCACACCACGCTCTGGACTTGAAGCAATTGCACAACCACCCATACAGTGAGCTGTAAAAGGTACATTAAACAAAATTTCGGTAATGGTCGTCATGGGGTGGCCATTAAACATTTTGGCAACTTTTTCGGTAAATGCATTGGCCTGCGGAATATAAACAGGTAGCTTTTTACCTTCGCTCGATAATACCTTGCCAAAAGGCCAAAACCAGTTACGTTTTAAACGCATGTTGATTGAGGCATCGGCAGTTTGCATCACTAAGAAAATTAAGGTTTGACGTGCAAAACTGACAGGATTACTCATGCGAAGGAAAATAAATGGATGGCAAATGAGTGCCCATAACCAAAAGAAAATACGTGTCCAACCCGGTTTGCCTTTAGCCATGTAAGTACACATAAGGCCCATGGCATCTGAACCACTTTGGTAGCGAGTCGCTTCAATATGAGTGTCATGGTCAATGTAAATACTTGAACCAATAGCAACACCTTTACTCATGTCGACGTCTTTACCAAAAAAGCGAACACCTAAAATCGACTCGGCATTGGTACGAACCCGATTACCCAAATCATCAGAAATATTTGGCAGAGAACCGGACTGTTTTAAACGGAACAACATCTCTTGTGTCCCTAAAGAAGATGCCGAGAAAATCACATTACGAACTCGCCAAGTACGACGTTGCTTGTTAAACCATGAGCTTGAACATTCAGTCGTGACTTCATAACCATCGCTGCCATCGGCTTTACCATTGAGAGGTTTAACGTCAACTACTTTGGTTTCTTCATAAACCTTAGCGCCATTTTTTTCGGCAAAGTACAAATAGTTTTTATCTAATGTATTTTTTGCGTTGTGTTTACAACCCGTCATACAACCGCCACATGCGGTACAAGTGCCACGATCTGGACCTTCGCCGTTAAAATAAGGGTCCGGGTAGGTCTTCCCACCTTCTTCACCTTCCGGTGGAAAGAAAGTGGCAACACGAGTAGGTTTAAATGTATGGCCGACACCGACTGCTTCACCCATTTTCTTTAGCATGTGGTCGGCAGGGCCGAAAATTTTATTATCAGTCACGCCAAGCATACGTTCTGCTTCAGCATAGTGCTGAGGCATTTCATTTTTCCAGTCCGCGGCATCTGCCCACGTGCCTTCATCCCAAATATGTTCAGGTGGAACCAGTAGGGTATTGGCATAGGTAATTGAACCGCCACCTACGGCGTTACCGCAAATAATGGTGACATGGCGAAAAAAACGCATGTTGAAATAACCGAAAAGTTTCATGCCCGGACGCCAAATCCAGCGGCGGGTATTCCAGTTGTTTTTAGCAAAATCTTCAGCTTTCCAGCGTCGCCCCATTTCCATTACGGCAACCGAGTAGCCTTTTTCAGTTAAACGGCAAGCAGAAACACTACCACCAAAGCCTGAACCAATAATGAGGTAATCATAGTCATAATTGTTTATTGTCATGATGAAGGCTCCTGTCTAATGATATTTTTTATATTGACTCTGTATGTTTATCAATGAATTGCCCAATGCGCTCAATGGAGTCATTAGATTCCTTTAGTATACCTGCATGAAATTGAAAAACATGTCCGACTTGGTCATAAACCCTTAAGTTCGTCGGAATGCCGTATTTTTCAGTCTGTTCAGCAAGTCGTTTTGCATCGTCTAATAAAACTTCTTCGGTACCGACATGGATCAGAACTGGTGGTAATCCGGTTAAGTCAGCATAGAGTGGGGAACACGTTGGATCGGTTGCCGATTTTTGGCCGCAATAGTTTTTTGCACACCAAGTTAACCAGTCCTCTGACAACATTGCATCTTGAGCAGCATGAGTTTTTATTGTGTTTCCTGAAAGACTTAAGTCAACCCAAGGCGAAAGTAAAACTAAAGCCGCTGGTAAAGGTAAACCAGCATCTCGTAAAGCAATTACGGTGCTTAAGCTCAGCCCGCCGCCAGCGGAGTCACCCGCAATTACAAGTTTTTTAGGGTCTTGTCCGTAAGCAAGTAAAGTTTTATAGACTGTAACGACATCTTCAATAGCAGCAGGGCTTGGGTGTTCTGGGGCCAGACGATATTCAGGTAACCAGACTTGTGCTTGAGCTACATGTCCGATCTGAGCGGCAAGTTTAGCGTGACTTTTGCTACTGCCCACGACATAGCCACCACCATGTAAATACAAAATACCGCGACCTGACTTAATGGTCTTAGGCCGAATATGAAGCGTAGGAACTTGAGCAATTATTTGCTTTTTTGTTTGATAACCACGAGGCCCAAGCACAATAGCACTGGCTGCATCACTACAAAAACGTTGTAGCTTTAGTGGTGTTTTAGGGGATAAAGCTGGACGTAGTGTGGTACGGATGGTCCATGCAAGAAGTTGCTTCATAATAAGGACTCATACTAAGCATGTGAGATTAGTCAGCATCCCTTAAGATTAAGAGCATGCTGACCACTATTTTTATTTTGCTGATTTGTTGAGTAGGCGTGTTTGCCAAGCTGTCGCGGCTGCAAAGATCTTTTGGTAACCTTGCGGCAGAATACGCTGAATTACATCAACGGCTTTTGCATCGGCTCCAATAAGTAAACGGCGACGGTCCTTACGAACAGCTTCCAAAATTTGCTGAGCTGCATCATCAGCAGGGGTGCGAAGTAATTTATCGAAAGCATCTTGGCTTTTTAGCGGGTCCATTCCTAAAGACTGGACGCTATTATTCATACGTGCAGCTTTGGCAATATTGGTGCGAATACCACCCGGATGCACACAAGTCGCGCTCACACCAGTATTTTGCATATCAAGTTCTTGGCGCAAGGATTCAGTAAAACCACGAACGGCAAATTTACTTGCGTTATAAGCACTTTGGGTCGGTTGAGCTGTTAAGCCAAACATACTGGAAATATTAATAATATGCCCATCACCACTTTGCTTTAAGTAAGGTAAAAATTCTTTAGTACCATAAACCACGCCCCAAAAATTAATACCAATGAGCCATTCAAGATCTTCGTAGCTCACACCTTCAGCCGTACTCCCTATTGCGACACCAGCATTATTAAAAATCAGGTTAACTTGGCCATGTTCATCTGCTACTGCCTTTGCCCAAGTGGCAACTTCATCACGCTTAGCTACATCAACTTTTTGAGTGGTGACTTTGACAGAATAAGGTGCCAAAAGCTCGACTGTTTTGGCTAACCCGGCTTCACTAATATCAGAAAGTGCCAGATGACAGCCTTGTTTGGCGAGGGCTATTGCAATTGCTTGTCCAATACCTGAACCCGCGCCTGTCACAGCTGCGACTTTATTTTTAAAAGACTTCATAAAATTCTCCGTTTATTTTTCTCATTTCCTATGGCGAAGCGTATTTAAGAAATAGCCGACACCTGAGTGTAGTTTTCAATGTCAAAGCGACGAGTGCGTTGGCGATATTCAAGGGTAAAACCTGGCCAGTTATTGGTATTTTTGCCATCAGCAGTTTGATACCAACTGGTACAGCCTTGTGCCCACACCGTTTTTTTCATTTTTTCCTGAATATTTTGATTAAACTCGTGTTGAATTTCGGCACGAATGTTGGTGAACAGCAGGTTATTTTTCAAAGTAGTGCGCAGTGCATCTAAAATATAATTCACCTGACTTTCAATCATATAGACGATTGAGTTATGCCCGAGGTTGGTATTTGGTCCATACAACATAAAGAAGTTAGGGAATCCGTTTACTGTTAGACCTAAATAAGCCTCAGCACCATCTTTCCATGTGTCTTTTAATGTACGCCCATCAAGTCCAGTAATTTGCATTGGCGCCATAAATTCAGTCGCTGTAAAACCTGTACCGTAAATAATGGCATCAACTTCACGCAGCTTTCCTTCCGTGTCTAAAATGCCATGTTCAGTAATTTCTTGAATGCCGGTATTAATCACATCAACATGAGGTTGGGTCAGCGTTTCATACCAGTGGTTAGAGATTAAAATACGTTTACAACCAATTGGATAGTCCGGCATTAAGCGGTGGCGTAACTTCCCATCTTTAACAACTTTTCGAATGTGGCGCTGGAATATGTATTCCGCCAAAGGCATTTCATTAAGTGAAGTTGTAAAAGCAAGTAGGCGAATTTCATGATGGCCATATTGCAAGGCGCGGTCTAGACTTTGCAAGATCGGCAGTTTACGGAAAGCTTTTTTCTCTAAAGGTTGGTAAACCCGATCCGGTTTTGGAATAACATAGGGCGCTGAGCGTTGATAAACGTCTAGGTGAGCCACTTGTTTTGCAATTTCAGGTACAAACTGAATCGCGCTTGCGCCTGTGCCAATGACTGCAACACGTTTACCAGTTAAGTCATAGTCATGGTCCCAACGCGCTGAGTGAAATGCCTTACCTTTGAAGTTTTCAATGCCTTTAAGTTTTGGATAGGCAGGGCGGTTGAGTTGGCCTACCGCACCCACTAAAAATTCAGCTTCAAACTGTTCACCAGTTGTACTTTGAATGTGCCATACACCTTGCAGTGCATCAAATTCGGCGCTGGCTATTTCAGTGTTAAATTTGGTGTGCGGGCGAAGATCATATTTATCGGCACAGTGACGTAAATATTGATAAATCTCTTGAGATGTCCCGTAGCGATTTTTCCAACCAAGTTCCTGTTCAAAAGAAAAAGAATAAAGATGTGACGGCACATCACATGCAGCGCCCGGATAAGTGTTGTCACGCCAGACACCACCTACATCGGCAGCTTTTTCAAATAGAGTAAATTGTTCAAAACCTGCTTGTTTGAGACGAATGGCAAGTCCTAGACCACCAAAGCCAGTGCCAATAATGGCGATGCGTACATTTTTATTTGAATTAGACGACGAATTAAACATAGGCTGCTCTAAAATCCTTAAAAACAGTGAGCGAAAAAATCGCAATTTCCTGTATGCAGAATAGACGTTTATTAACTTGATTTAGAGGATGGATGAGGACAAAATATTGTGATTCGAGGACATTCTGAGCGATACAGTGAAGTATGCATGGGCATTTGAACGCAGTGTACATAGTGTTCGGTTAATGGCTGATTTCTCGATGGAATCAGGCATCTCTTATCAGACAATTTTGCAAGGAACTGGGCTTAGCCAACAACAATTACTTGACCCTAATATGGTGGTGACAGGCCATCAGGAATTACAGTTGATTCATAACTTGGTTGAGCAACTAGGAGACAGACCGACATTAGGCTTAGAGGTGGGCACACGCTATCATTTCACCACATTTGGGCCATTAGGCATGGCTCTGATGAGTAGTGCGAGCATTCGTGAAGCACTGGATTTGGCTTTAACCTATTTTACTTTAACCTTTGCTTTTACCCGCTTTGATGTGTCGGATACACCGCAAGGAATCCGTATCGAAATTGATGAGCAAGATATCCCATCTTCAGTGCGTCAATTCATTATTGAACGCGATGCGGCTGCACTCATTACGGTACAGCGAGATTTGGTGCAGGACAATTTTTGCCAATATTTGGCTTTTTCTTTCCAACCCAAAGGTGATGCCGAGCCTTATCGAAATTTATTTGGGATCATGCCAGAATTTGGCGCAGCTAAAAGTTTTGTAATTCTTGATCCGCAAAAAGTGGATCAAAAATTACTCATGGCGAATGAGTTGGTTCTGCACACTGCAGAAGAACAATGTCGTCAAATATTAGAAAAGCGCCAATCACAAAATAAATTTACAACCTTAGTGCAACAGCAGCTGATGAGTATGCGTGGGGAAATGCCATCTATGGATATAGTGGCTGATCGACTGCATTTAAATATAAGAACCCTGCGCCGTCACTTGGCATCGGAAGGAATGACTTTTATCCAGATTCGTGAAGAGGTTAGACAGGTCTTAGCAGAGCAATATTTGGCATTACCAAAAGCTTCTGTTGAGCAAATTGCCGAGTGGTTAGGTTATGCCGAACCTGCCAGTTTTATTCATGCTTATAAAAGATGGCATGGGAAAACACCTCATGCCATGCGGTTAAATAGCCAATAGTCAAAGTATCTTTATTTCTTTAAACGTAAATGTAGCAAACGTGTTGCCGATGTATGGCGTATATTGTCGGCACGGTTATAAAAATAACGTTCAGTAATAGCTTCACCAGACAAGTCTTCGACTACTTCAAAACCCATTTTTTCAACCGCCTGATGTAAATCTGAAGGTTTAAATTGACCTAATAAAGGTTCTTTGAGCAAATGGGTAAACTGTGCAACGCCCATACTCCCAAGTCGCTCAATACCTTTTAATTCCTGAAAATCGGTTGAATAGTCGAGTACCACTTCGCTGCCGTTTGCAGCAAATTCAGCAATACTTTTTAGAGTTTGTAGCGTAGTGTCTGGTTTTAAATAATGAGTGGTGCCCAGCCAAGAAAAGAAAGCCGGAGCTTTTCGTACATAGCGACTTCGGGCAAGCGCTTCAGAGATAGATTCTTTTTCAAAATTAATAGAAACAAATTCAACAGTAGAGGGAAGTTCGCCTAATTTTTTGAGTTTAGATTGTTTGGCAGCCTGAGTATCAGGATGGTCAACTTCAAAAATTTTTAAAGTTGGATAATGCTGTGATTTTCGGAGTACAAAAGAGTCTAAACCCGCTCCAACCAAAACATATTGCTTAATATTGTGTTGAACAGCTTGGTTAAGTAAGTCCTCGGCATAACGTGATCGGCCGACAACCTGCCCACTCAATAAACCTAAGGTACGGTTTAAAATGGGTGAATTCATTAATTTAACAATGAGTGGTGTAGATAAAAGCTTTTTCCAACCTTTACTGGTCATTTCAAAAGCATAGGGATCTGAAAATACAGGGTTTGTCGTATTTTTAAAGTGATTCGCACGTAAAGCAGCAGCGGCTTCGGCAGTACGACTTGATTGACCTTCTTTCATCTTTAACCTGTTCTTTTATTTCTTGAAGATTGAATGAAGAAGGCAGTGTATTTCATGAAAATCTAAAATACACTGCCCATTCCTTACAACTGATTTGGTCAAATTTACAAATTAATGTGTCTTTGACATTTGATATGTAACTTCATAATCCTTCAAATCTAATTTTTTCAAACGTTGTTTAAGCTTTTTCAATGACCACGGCCATGCTGCAAAGTTGCGACCGTTAGCATCAAGGTAATAACTCTTACAGCCACCACTATTGAATACAGTTGTTTGTAAGTGCTTTTGCACCAAGTCGTTGTGCTTTTTAATTACATCAGCCTTAACATTTAACTTGCTAATTCCTTTGTTTTTAATTTTTAACAAGCCATCTACAATATAGTCGAGCTGTGCTTCTGCCAAACCAATAAATGAGTCATAAACCAGTACGTTTGGTCCCAACACTAAGAATGCATTTGGTACATTTTCAATGTTAGTTCCTAAGTAAGCTTCCGGTGAACTATTTTTCCACAAATCATTTAAACGTTGGCCTTTTTCATTAAACACACGTTTGCCGATTGGTGGGTGAGATACTTCAAAACCTGTACCCCAAATAATCACATCAACTTCATGGCGTTCGCCATTAGCTGCAATCACCGTATTGCCTTCGACTTTAACTAAGCCATGTGGAATAAGCGTGGTATTTGGTGCTTGTAGTGCAGGGTAGTAATTATTAGCAAACAAAATACGTTTACAGCCAATATCAAAATTAGGCGTTACGTTTTTACGTAACTCAGGGTCTGCAATTTGAAGTTTAAGTAATTGCTTGCCGAGTACATTTACTGGTTTTAGCGCAAGTGGGTTACGTAAACCAAAATTAATCGCATTGAGGGTTAGCGCTACACTTTTACGCCAACTTGCCTGAATCGCTGGATATTTTGCAATAATTGATTTACTAAACTCACCTAAGTCTGTATCGGGTTTTGGCAGTACCCAAGGAGCTGTACGTTGGAACACAAATAGCTCTTTGGCTTTAGGTTGAATTTGTGGCACAAACTGGATAGCAGATGCACCTGTACCAATTACAGCAATGCGTTTTCCAGTAAGGTCGTAGTCATGATTCCATTTCGCTGAATGGAACATTTCACCTGTAAAGGTATCCAAACCTTCAAGACGTGGAATCTGGGCTTCGGTAATTGGGCCTGTTGCAAAAATAACAGTTCGAGATAGATATTGACCAGTAGTTGTATCAAGTACCCACAAATGGCGTGATTCATCCCAAGCAGCATTGAGTAGTTCGTTGTTAAACTCAATTTTAGACGTGATATTAAACTCGTTACTTACATCTTCTAAATAACTTAAGATTTCCGGTTGACGCGCAAATAAGTGACTCCATTTTGCGCTAGGTGCAAACGAATAAGAATACAAAGCCGAAGGTACATCACAGCCACAGCCCGGATAGGTGTTTTCACGCCAAGTGCCACCCACACGTCCTGCTTTTTCAATAATTTTATAGTTGGTATAGCCAACTTGGTCGAGACGAATCGCTGCGGCGATACCGGAAATTCCGGCACCGACAATAAAGCTATCGTAAATATGGCTAGGTGAATTGACAGCTTTTTTTGCTGATGCATTTGTTTTCATTTGAGCAGTCATATGGGTACTACCTATAAAATTTCTTATTTAAATAATTTGTAAGAGGTACCAAGAAACTTGGTATACAAACTTGGTGATGCACGTTTCATCAGCCAGAACAACTTCGCATCGATTTGAGGAATGGTATAAAGCTCATCCTGATCAAGACGGTTAAGTGTGAGTTTGGCTACATCATCACTTGTGGTGAGTGCGTAGTTCATGAGCGCATGGTCTGCAAGTTTTGAATAACGGCCCGGAATACGACCATTTTTAATGATATTGGTAGGCACCAAGGTCGGGCAGAGCACATTCACTTTAATGTTGAATTTGCGAAGCTCAGCCGAAAGTGTTTCAGACAACGCACGAACACCCGCTTTCGTTACGTTATAAGCAGTCATTTCTGGTGCTGCGGTATAAGATGCCGCAGAAGCTACATTAATAATTGCACCGTAACCTAGTTTTTTGAACTTTGGCACAAATGCATGACAACCATGAATAACACCCCACAGGTTAATATTCATGACCCAGTTCCAGTCTTCTAGGCTGAGTTCGTCAAACTTACCGCCTAAACCTACACCCGCATTATTAATGACAAGGGTGACAGGATGACTAAGTAAAATTTCAGCAGTTTCAGCCAAATTTGTGACATGTTCAGGATTACCTACGTCACAATGCATTGCAAATGCTTTTGCACCCTGTTGTTCAAGCAGCGTTACAGTTTCTTCAGCAGCTTCTAAATTAATATCTGCGCAGACTACGCTGCCGCCACGTTTTGCCAGTTCAACTGCAAAACTTCGTCCAATTCCACTGCCTGCACCCGTCACGACGGCATAAGCTTTTTGGCTTGGTCTAACTTTCTTTTTGCCAAATAAAATCATGATTCATCCCGAAATAGATTTAAGGAAAACCAGCCATTAAGTAATGGCTGGTTGCAAGCCAGTTATGACAAGCGTACAGGTGGGGTAAATTCCTTCACAAAGTAAGGTGCAATCGCGCCACCTTCTTTGAGTAATTTGTCTTTGTAGTACTCTAAATATTCGGTCGTGTCATGATCATTTGGGTGGAAGTCAGGACGTAAATAATCAAAAATCTGGCCAATGGTGCTACCGAATACACCATCTTTTGGACCAAAAATAAGCCCTACACCACGGCGCGCGTCTTTCCAGAATTTTCTAGTCAACATTTCCTGTGGTTTTCTTAAAACCGGAATAAACAAGGTAGTTGCTGGGATTAAACCTAAAATAGTAAAGAAAGCTAAGAAGAAGCCAGAAGCTCGTAGTGGGTAGCTACCATTGAGTAATTGATATACATCATAGGCAATATCTTTATGCTCAGATTCTTCAAGCATATGCCACATCCATAAAGCACGGCTTTTTGCATCATCTGAATAGTAGAAATTCTTTTCGTGCTTCATCATGTATTCGGCAAGTACCGCAGTAAAATGCTCAATACCAGCCATCATCGATAATTTAAGCGGTTGCGGGAATTTCAAAAACACATATTTAAAGAAGTTTTCGCCCAAGAAACGGTATAAATCGACAGGGTATTCAACATCTTTAAGTGCATCGTTATATTCATTGTGCAGTTTAGAGTGAATCGCCTCTTGTCCAATCAATGAAGTAACACGCTGTTTTAAAACTGGGTCTTGAATAAATTCACGGTGATGACGAGCTGTTTCAATCACCAGATCTTCACCATAAGTCAGAAATACTGAAAGCGTAGCAAAAAACATCGTGGCAAATTGATTGTTCATATAGAATTCAACATCAATCTCTTTACCTTCAAATCCGATATTTAAATGACGGATTGGGATGGATTTTTTACTGGCAAAATCCGGTAACTCGATTTCACGGTAAAATTTAATTTTGTTTAGTGATTTTTTAACTGTGGTCGAGATCATGGTGACACCTTCAGATCAATCAGTGATAGTGCGGCTACGTCGAAAACCAAAAGCTTTGATTTGCAACAGGGCACTGTAAATTCCATTTTCAAAAAGCAGTTTTCTCTGCTTACTGACTACGGTGATGTTGCTCCGTTATTTGTGTGATTATTTGACTGAATAACGGGAAAAAGAGGGAAGTTCAGTAAAACGGCTCAACCTCTTTTTAGATTTTTTCATGTTAATCTGAGTTTATGTTCGGATTCAATTCGGGTAACTTTTCAAGTTTCTAAATCCAAAGTTTCATGTTTTTATAAAATAAAAAATTAGTTTTAAAATTTATTAGTATATTGATTTTTATTTAAATATTTTAATGTAATTAAAAAGAAATACTCAAACATAAAAGAACTTATAACTGTATTTCACTGTAGTTTTAAAAGAAATATTTCATGAAAGTTGACAACTATTCGGATTTTGTTTTTTTATTAGGGTAGGGCTAAATTACATGCTAATCTGAGCTTATGTTCGGATTATTTATAAGAAAATATGTCTACGCGAAAACCCCGTCAGGCACGAGCCAAAGTCACTGTCGATACCATTATTGAAGCAGGTTTTATTGCTGTAGCATTGCATGGACCAAGTGGTACCACTACACGTCATATTGCAGAAATTGCAGGGGTGAGTGTGGGGTCACTCTATGAGTATTTTAAAAACAAAGAAGAAATCTATGATGCGATGAATCACTACTTTGTGAGTGAAATTTTAGACATGATTAAAGAGCTAACTCCTACAATTTTAGAGTTGGAGTTAGAACCTGTTATTGAAATGATTTTTTATACGTTCAGTGATTTATTAAAGAAAAATAATGACCGTTATTTAACCGTTTTACGTTATGCAGGTGAGTTGCAATATGATAAATATATTCCAAAAATTGAACAGGCTTTAATGGAAGTCATCATGAAGTATATGATGCATAATCCTAAATATTTAAAAATTAATAACTTACCTGTAATTACCTATATTTGTATTAATAGCGGTATTTTTAACGTTGCAAGACATCTTATTTTACCCAACCCATTTATTAGTTTTGATGAAATGGTACAGGGACTAACCACTATGATTATGAGTTATATCAATACCGAAATGGCACGCTCAGAAGATCAATCATAATTTTTAGATTTTCAAATGCGATAAAAAAACACCTGCGTATACTTCTACGCAGGTGTTTTTATTGTTTATGGCATGGTTGGAATTTCTTCCGGACGCATATCAAAAATCAGAATTTCAGCATTGTCACCATTGGTAAATGATAACTTGCCTCCATCACGAATACGCGCAGCATCACCGGTATTAAAGGTTTTACCGTTTACCTCAATACGGCCTTTTGCCACATGTAGGTAAACATAACGACCTTCAGGAATTGCAAACTCTGCTGTTTCCTCACCATCAAAAAGACCAGAATAAATATTAATGTCTTGTTTGATGGATAAAGTTTTTTCGCCACCTTTTGGTGAAATCATCAAGTGCAATTTACCGCGTTTGTCTTCCTCGGAAATATGCAATTGTTGATAGCCCGGTGTTGTGTTCACTTCATTTGGAACTACCCAAATTTGCAAGAAGTGCACGTTTTCTTGAGCAGAGTGATTAAATTCACTATGTGCAACCCCACGGCCTGCGCTCATTAACTGAATATCACCAGGCACAATAACCGAACCTGTACCCATTGAGTCTTTATGTTCTAACGCACCATCAAGCACATAAGAAATAATTTCCATGTTACGGTGAGGGTGAGTACCAAAGCCTTTTGATGGAGCAACCGTATCGTCATTAATCACAAGCAAATCTGAAAAGCCAACTTGTTTCGGATCCCAATAATTTGCAAATGAAAACGTGTGTTTTGACTGTAACCAGCCATGATGTGCTGCACCACGCTCATGAGATAAACGCATATCAAACATGATTTATTCTCCTCATCCAATTTTTTCTCTGAATGCAGTTTATCGTTTTCATTTGTGCAATAAAGCTCTAAAAACAGAAAGCTTGGTGTGATTTTTGGAACGATCAAATATAGAACTAAGGTAAGTATAGAAATAGGCAGAATATTTCGTATATTATCTTTTTAAGCCATGTTTTTATCATTTTAGGACAAATGTATTTTATTTAAAAAATAATGAATAATAGTAGGTTATATAAATAATTTAAAATAATCGAAAAATATTTGAGTTGGCAAAAAGTTTCAAAATGGATTGGCTTTTTTTGTCCTTGTTAGAGTGTTATAGCAAGCGCACTATTTAACCTGATTTGGTGAACTTAACAACGCTTAAGTTCATAAAACATGACAAGGCAGAGGTATTCGAGCAAATTTTTGTTCGAGAGCAGTTAAAGATTGCAAGAAATAATCCAAAGACAACTTTAGCTGTTTGATTCGATGCTGCCTTGTATTTAACAAATTTTATAGGGTGTCGAAAATGGTCGCTCAAGCTATCCGAAATATTATTTCTCCTAAATCAGTTATAGCTCAGTATCAAAAGATAGATTTTTCAAATAAAGGAACTATCCCAATTCGCCATTTAAATATCGGATTTGATGGTAAAGAAATTGATATCGAGTTTTACGTCAACAACCAGTTTGCAACTTTGTTTTTTGCAACGCTTTCGGTTTTTTTGACCTATGGTGAAGATCTGGTGATTGAAACAGCTCGTCACCACCGTGAATTTATTCAAGATCCGATTTTAAAACAGCGTGTTACTTCGCTGATTGGTCAAGAAGCCATCCATTCAAAATTGCATAATGAGTTCAATGATGCAATTAAAGAGCTGGAATATCCGGTCGATTTTTATCGTTTCTTGGGTGAGAACTTCTTTAAATATGTGTTCTTAAAATTCCCGCAACCATTAAAGCTTTCACTCATGGCGGGTATTGAACATTTTACAGCGGTACTTGCCGAATACATGATGAAGCATGAAAAGAATTTCTATTATACCGACGATGCCAAAAGTCGTGCCTTATGGATGTGGCATATGCTTGAAGAATCTGAGCATAAAGATATTGCTTATGACGTCTATCAGGTTTTAAACGGTAATTATCCGTTACGGGCAACGGGCTTTTTAATGGCTTTCATTACTATTTTAGGGCTTATTCCAACAGCAACTTTATTTGTACCTCTACTGCGTAAGCCAAAAGAACTGTTGACCAGAAAATTCTGGAAAGATGCACGTCGTGGCGTCAACTTAATTTTTAGTCCAAAAGATGGCGTATTTGGTAGCACCATTGGTCAGATTTTTGATTACTTACGTCCAGACTTCCATCCAAATGATCATGACACGACCGAATATCTGGAGTACTACAAAAAGAAATTACTTAACGAGGGCGGTGCAATTGCGCCTTACTTTGTGAAGGAATTCACACCACCAGTTCGTGCAGTTTCATAAGCCTATTGGTCATGGCAGTAATATGACAATTACTGCCGTCTCCCTAAAATTTTTTAGGATTTACTATGATTTTATTTGGTAAGAAAGACCAGCCGAGCCGAAACGCATATGCGGTCGTAACTGGGGCAGGCAGTGGGATTGGACGAAGCTTTGCAGTTGAACTGGCAAAACGTGGTGGCAGCGTAGTCTGCGCAGATATTAATTTAGAAGCTGCTGAAGAAACCGTAAAGTTAATTGAACAGTTGGGACAAAAAGCATTTGCTGTACAGTGCGATGTTGGGCAAGCAGAACAAGTACAGACTTTGGCTGATCAGGCAGAGCAGTTACTTGATCATCCTGTAACCCTCATCATTAATAATGCTGGCGTAGGTCTAGGTGGCAAATTTGATGAAATGAGTTTGGAAGACTGGAAATGGTGTATGCATGTAAATCTGTGGGGTGTTATTCATGGTTGTCATGCATTTGTGCCAAAGTTCAAAAAACTAGGTTACGGTGCAATCATTAATGTGGCTTCTGCCGCGTCGTATACCGCAGCACCAGAAATGAGTGTCTACAATGTAACGAAAGCGGGTGTTTTGGCATTATCAGAAACCCTTTCAGCCGAGCTTCGCAAATTCAATATTAAAGTCAATGTACTTTGCCCGACTTTGGTGCCAACCAATATCATTAAAAATGGTCGTATTCCGGGGCGTTATTCCAAGCTTGCAGACCATGCACTCATGAACTATGCCATGACGACCAGCGATGCAGTTGCAACTTTAACATTGAATCGATTAGATCGTGGGCAGCTCTACACCACGCCACAGATCGACGCCAAATTATTCTGGCTTATGAAAAGGACATCTCCAACGCTATATGCAAAGTTCCTTGGGCTTTCGTATCAGTTATTTAAATAAAATTTTGTATAGGCAGAAAAATTATGGTCACTAAACCTAGAACAAATACACGCACCCGTAAAACCCAAGAAGTTGCACATATTTATGACACTTTTATTGTCGGTGCGGGTATTTCTGGTCTTGCTGCTGCAATTAAGCTAAATGAAGCAGGCTTAACTAATTTTAAAATTATTGAAAAAGCAAGCCGCGTTGGTGGTACTTGGCGTGAAAATACCTATCCGGGCTGTGGTTGTGATGTACCTTCGGCTCTATACTCTTACTCGTTTGCTCCAAGTGCAAAATGGAGCCATTTATTTGCACGTCAGCCGGAAATTTTAAGTTATTTAGAAAATGTAAGCCGTGAGTTTGATATAGAGTCCTTAATTGAATTCAATACCGAACTATTAAAAGCGGAATGGGACAATGTAAAAAATGTCTGGAAACTAGAGACAAGCTCTGGTTTATATATTGCTAAAACAGTTCTATTTGCTACAGGTCCAATTACTGAAGCCCAGATTCCACGCCTTGAAGGTTTAGATACCTTTACTGGTGAAATGTTCCATTCGGCGAAATGGAACCATGATTATAACTTAACTGGAAAACGTATTGCCGTGATTGGTACTGGTGCATCTGCCATCCAGTTTGTGCCCCAAATTCAGCCTAAAGCAAAAGAACTGTTTGTATTCCAACGTACAGCCCCTTGGGTACTGCCAAAACCGGATACGGATTTGGGGGAGTTGAGTAAATCAATTATTGCCAAATACCCAAAAATACAGGCCACTTGGCGCCAGACTGTAGCAGGCACCTTAAATGTCATCAATTTTGGTTTACGCAACCCAAAAGCTTTAAAGCCTGTCAATTTTGCTGCGAAACAATTGTTAAAGTTACAAATTAAAGATCCAGTTTTACGTAAAAACGTCACACCTAACTTTGATATTGGCTGTAAGCGTATTTTATTTGCCAATAATTATTATCCAGCATTACAAGCACCGAATACCACACTTATTCCACATGGCTTAGTTAAAGTGGAAGGCAACACCGTGGTTGCAGCTAACGGTGAACGTCACGAAGTAGATGTGATTATTTGGGGTACAGGTTTTGAAGTGTCCCATCCACCCATTGGTAAACGGGTACATAACGAAAAAGGGGAATGTCTGGCAGAACTCTGGAAAGACTCCTCACCGGAAGCTTACCTAGGAACCAACATTGAAAATGTACCGAACGCATTTCTTATGCTAGGGCCGAATGTCTTGGTTTATGACTCATTCATTGGTCTTGCTGAAGCCCAACTGCAATATATTGTAGATGGTTTATTGCAAATGAAAGCGAAAGGTATTGCTAAACTTTCTGTAAAATCAGAAATAATTAAAAAGCATAATGAGCTTGTACAAAAGCATTTACAAACCACAGTATTCAATAGTGGTGGTTGTAAGAGTTATTACCTTGATGCAAATGGTCGTAACTTTGCAGCATGGCCATGGTCATTGAAAAAGCTTAGACAGCGTTTACATCATTTAAATTTAGAAGAATACGATGTCATCTATGAAGCTGATCTTGTAAAAGTAAAACCTAAAGTTGAAGAAGTCGCAGGTTAATTAATTTATAAAAGCCCACTTTATTGATGAAGGTGGGCTTTTTACAATTAAATAATGAAAGAAATATATGAAAATTCAATAAATAATATAATGAAGTTAAAGTAAACGATAAATTTAAATATACTTAAAAATAAAAATGGGCCAAGAATTTTATATAAGTTTCATTTAAAATAATATAGCTATTTTTAAAAATGAATTTTTAAGTGAAAAGTTTTCTTTTTAATCAATTTTTTAAATTGTATATTGGAAAACATTTTTATATCAATAACTTGTGTAGTTAATAATTATTGTAAATAAATGTGAAAGTATTCACAACCTTATTTTTTTTTTGTTAAGATCATTAACATTAAAAACATAGAGATAATAATAATGATCAATAAAGTATTAATAGTGTTATGCGTGAGTATTGTATTTGTATTAGGGTATTGGGCATATTTAGATACCCAAAATAAAAGACATCAAGAGCTCATGAGGATCATCCAAGAAGCTGAAAAAAATTTGCAGACCATCGAACGTAATCCTAACCGTGTTAGTCATAGCAATTTAGCTTCATATAATTTGCAAAAATATATCAGTGATAAAAAAGTTTTTTTCTAAGCACAGGGGTGATTGTGATTTGCTTTAAAAAGTGTGCCATTGATCATATCTTTTCATAAATTTTGATCATGTTGCTGTTGAATCTGTTAAACTTATTGAACGTATAGTAAAAAAGCTGCATAGGGGTTATGCAGCTTTTTTGTGTTTCAAGAGGGGCTGTGGCTATTTTCTGTGTATGACAGCAGAAATCAAATGAGTGGCATATTTGTTGCTTCGTCTATTTAAGATTTTTGTCTAGAGATCTGAACAGAAAAACAAGATTGCTCAGATACCTACATAGAAGTACATATTCCACAGCTCAGATTTTGCATAGAGGCTACTTATGGCGGCGCCCAATTCTTCGGCAGGGTGGTTAGAGCGTTTATTTAAGTTAAGCGACAATAAAACCACGTTTCGAACAGAAGTTCTTGCTGGTGTAACTACATTTTTAACAATGTGCTACATCATCATTGTCAATCCACTCATTTTATCTGAAACCGGCATGGATCATGGCGCCGTATTCGTTGCGACCTGTTTGGCAGCAGCAATCGGTTGCTTAGTGATGGGTATTATTGCTAATTATCCAATCGCCTTGGCACCCGGTATGGGGCTTAATGCTTATTTTACCTATTCGGTTTGTATGGGCATGGGAGTGCCATGGCAGACAGCTTTAGCAGCTGTTTTTGTTTCAGGTGTAGTATTCCTTGCGATTAGTTTCTTTAAAATTCGTGAGGCGATTGTCAATGCAATCCCGATGTCGCTTAAATTTGCGATAGGTGGTGGTATTGGTTTATTCCTTGCGCTCATTGCGTTAAAAAATGCCGGAATTATTGTCGCGAACCAAGCAACATTGGTCGGTTTGGGCGATATTAAACAACCTACTGTATTATTAGCTTTATTTGGCTTTTTACTTATCGTAATTTTGCATCAGCTTAAAGTCCGCGGTGCGATTATTATTAGTATTTTAGTCGTTACAGCAATTGCCACAGCTTTAGGTCTAAATGAATTTAAGGGTGTGGTTGGTGAAATTCCTTCAATTGCGCCAACATTCATGCAAATGGACTTTGAAGGGTTGTTTACCGCAAGTATGGTTGGTGTCATCTTTGTATTCTTTATTGTTGACTTGTTTGACAGTACGGGTACTTTGGTTGGCGTTTCACACCGTGCGGGCCTTTTACAAGACGGTAAATTGCCACGTTTGAAAAAAGCGCTATTTGCTGACTCTACTGCAATCGTTGCTGGTGCTGCATTAGGTACCTCATCAACTACGCCATATATTGAATCGGCTTCAGGTGTAGCAGCAGGTGGACGTACAGGTTTAACCGCGGTAGTTGTCGCTTTCTTATTTATCTGCTGTTTATTCTTGGCACCTCTTGCTCAATCTGTGCCGGGTTTTGCAACAGCACCCGCTTTATTGTTCATTGGTGTATTGATGATCCAAGGGATCACTCACATCGATTGGGATGATATTACAGAAGCTGTACCAGCCTTTTTAACGATTGTATTTATGCCATTTGCTTACTCAATTGCAGATGGTATTGCAATGGGCTTTATCAGCTATGCATTAGTTAAATTATTTACGGGTAAGGCAAAAACTGTTCCATACATGGTGTGGATTATTGCTGCTCTTTGGGTATTTAAATTTATCGCCTTTGGCGGTTAATACGATTGTTTATAATTTCCTTCTAGAACTATTTTAGTGATAGGGATATAAGAAGGAAATTATAGAAGGGTGTGCTTACCACACCCTTTTTTCTTTAGATGTGGAGTTAATATGAATCAAGTCGAGCTGATTCAGGCCTTACCAAAAGCCGAGTTGCATGTGCATATTGAAGGGACCTTTGAACCTGAATTAATGTTTGCCATTGCACAGCGTAATCAGATTCAGATTCCTTACAAATCTGTTGAAGAAGTAAAGCAAGCTTATAACTTTCATAATCTTCAATCATTTTTAGATATTTACTATGCTGGTGCAAATGTTCTTGTTCATGAGCAAGATTTTTACGATTTAGCATGGGCATATTTTGAAAAGTGTGCAGAAGATCGTGTCGTTCATACAGAAATGTTCTTCGATCCGCAAACTCATACTGACCGTGGTATTGCTTTTGCAACCGTGATCAATGGGCTTAAACGTGCATGTGCTGACGCAAAAGCCAAATTTGGTATCAGTTCTCAGCTGATCATGTGTTTCCTGCGTCATTTAAGCGAAGAAGCTGCATTTGAAACGCTTGAGCAAGCTTTACCGTTTAAACAAGATATTATCGCTGTAGGACTTGATTCAAGCGAAGTAGGCCATCCACCAGCTAAATTTGAACGTGTTTTTGCTAAAGCGCGTGAAAAAGGCTTCTTAATCGTGGCTCACGCAGGTGAGGAAGGTCCACCTGAATATGTGTGGGAGGCTTTAGACCTGCTCAAAGTAAACCGTATTGACCACGGCGTGCGTTCTGAAGAAGACGAACAATTAATGGCTCGTTTAATTAATGAAAAAATGCCATTAACGGTTTGTCCTTTAAGTAACTTAAAGCTATGTGTTGTTAAGGATATGAAAGATCACAATATCCGCCGTCTTTTACAAAAAGGCGTACACGTGACTGTTAACTCAGATGATCCTTCATATTTCGGCGGTTATATGAATGATAATTTCTTTGCCATTCAACAGGCATTAGATTTAACCAATGATGAGTTGAAGCAACTCGCAATTAACTCTTTTGAAGCCTCTTTCATTTCAGATGAGGAGAAACAAAAGTGGATTTCAGAAATCCAGAAAATCTAAATAAAAAAACCGCCTGTGATAGGCGGTTTTTTTAACATTGAATTTATTTAGGTTGTTTGGTCATACTGTTTAAAACATTGTCTTTATCTATAAAGTGATGTTTTAAAGCTGCAAGTACATGTCCAACAATAAGTAAACCAGCAAACCATGAAATATAAATATGTAATGGCTTAACAATAGCTAATAACTCAGGATTATCTTGCACCAGGCGTGGAATTTCAAATAAATATAAAACCGGAGCAGGGTGACCAGCACTCCAGCTAAATAAACAGCCAGTGACTGGTAAAGCGACTAAAATCACATACAGTAATAAATGTCCGATGTGAGCTAAAGTTTTCATTGTTGGTGACATCGTGTCAGGCAATTGTGGGGCAGGATGGGTGTAACGCCAAAACAGACGAATGACCACGAGGAAGATAATGGTTGTGGCGATATTCTTATGTAGTGTAATGACATCGCCTTTAAAGCTGCCATCAACGTCATAACTTAGAAAATTTCCACTATAGAAACCAATCACCCAAGCAGTGATAAAAATGATGGCCATGACCCAATGCAGAATCTGTGCAGTACGGGTGTAGTATTGAGAGGTTGAGGCAGGCATAAAAGACCCTTTTTTTTGTCATTCTAGCGCTAGATTTTATGGGAAACTGTTAAATTTGAGAAATGTTGTTCCCGTAACAGAGCGTGCTATAAACAGAACGCTTCAATTTAAAAAAAACACGGTTAAGTTGAGCTAGAGATTAAGGGACTTAATTTGCATAAATGCATCAATTTATTTGTTTCTTCTAAGCACAAGTTTAGGCAAAATACGCGCTGCTTACGTTCGATCAAAGGAAAAAAATGATGAAAAAATTGATGCTCGCTGTAGCACCAGTTGTTTTAGCTTTAACTGCATGTGCAACCACTACAGGTACCGGTACTGGCGGTGCTTCTGCACAAACGACAACTCAACAGTTAGGCGTAGCTGCATTAAAAGTTGCTGTTAATGCGAAATGTATTACAGAAATTAATAATGTTGCTGCATGGAAGACAGCAACAAAATATATGACTGCTGAACAGCGTGATAGCATCCAAACGAATGTTTGCGGCTGTGTAAGTGAAAAAGCACCAAATAGTGTGACTGCAGTAGAATTAGCTGCTGCTGCGCTTGATGTGAATACACGTGCTACAATCGTAAACCAAGTGGTTTCTAAAACTGTAAATGCTTGTGTGGCGGAAGCTTTACAAAAATAATTGATGTTTTAAGCACTAAAGAAGGCCGATTCTTATAAATCGGCCTCTTTTTCATTGGAGTATACATGTTTGTTGCAGGCGTAGATGAGGCAGGACGAGGCCCATTAGTGGGTTCTGTTGTTGCTGCAGCTGTTATTTTAGATCCGAATAATCCAATTTTAGGATTAAACGATTCTAAAAAATTAACTGAAAAGAAACGTGAAAAGTTGTTTATTGAAATTCAAGAAAAAGCTTTAGCATGGTCAATAGCAGAAGCTACACATGCAGAAATTGATGAGCTGAATATCTTGCAGGCAACTTTTTTGGCTATGCAACGTGCAGTGGATGGTCTGAAAACACAACCTCAAAAGGTAATTGTAGACGGCAATCAAATTCCAAAAGGAATTATTATTCCTTGCGAGGCGATTGTAGGGGGAGATGCAAGCCATGCCGAGATTAGTGCGGCGAGTATCTTGGCTAAAGTCACGCGTGATCGTCAAATGGCAGAATTAGATCAACAATATCCATTATTTGGTTTTGCCAAACATAAGGGGTATCCAACCAAAGCACACTTTGAAGCCATTGCAGCTCATGGCGTGATTGATCAACACCGTCGTAGTTATGCACCTGTAAAACGGGCATTAGGGCTATAAATTTATATATTCCCAAAAAATTTAAAGCGACTATAAAGTCGCTTTAATTAGGGAGAGAACAACTTCATACTAACGATTGAAGTTTTTCTGTGCATAATTATCATCTTCATATGAAACTTGATAATCTTGATCAAGATGTTGAAGGTGTTCATGCATTGCACGTTCATGTTGAATACGTTGATAAATTTCTTCGCGATGAACAGAAACCTCTTTTGGTGCATTTACACCAATTCGAACTTGGTTTCCTTTGACGCCAAGCACAGTAACACTGACTTGATCCCCAATCATTAATGTTTCCCCGACACGGCGGGTCAGAATCAGCATGTTTATCTCCTTGCTAAACGCTTAAAACTGCAATATTGGTACCCAAATAAAAAGCTCAACCTCAGTTTTCAGTCAGATTCTAACAGAAATATGAGAACAAAGTCATATTTTGATAATCACTGCCAAAAAACTTTCCGTTTAATATAACAGAGCCGCTATAAAAAAAACTATAGCGGCTCTGTGTTTTCTTTGATTATTGTCGGACAAGTAAACATTTTTTAATGAATTCTTGACCGTTCGGTAAAATTAAGCGCGTGCGCTGCTTTCACCATGTTCACGATCTAAACCAAAAGCGGTATGTAAGCAACGAACTGCAAGCTCAAGGTATTTTTCATCAATAATGACAGAAACCTTAATTTCAGAAGTTGAAATCATAAGGATGTTAATACCTTCGTCAGCAAGGGCAGTAAACATTTTGCTTGCTACACCCGCATGCGAGCGCATACCTACACCCACGATAGATACTTTAACGATGTCATCGCGTGTTGAAACTTCACGCGCACCAATATTTTTGGCAGTTTCATTTAAGATTTTTTCAGCTTTTGCTAAATCAACACGGTTTACAGTAAACGTGAAATCTGTTGTGCCATCTTCTTCAACATTTTGGACTATCATATCCACTTCAATGTTGGCATCACTTACTGGTGATAAAATTTTAGAAGCAATACCCGGTTCATCAGGTACACCTAAAATTGTTAATTTTGCTTCGTCACGGTTAAAAGCGATACCTGCAATGATTGGCTGTTCCATAGTGTCTTCTGCCTCAGTAGTAATGAGTGTACCTACATTTTCTTTAAATTCGTCGTCAAATGCGCCGTCGTCATCATTATCAAAACTTGATAATACGCGTAAAGGAACTTGATATTTTCCGGCAAATTCTACTGAGCGAATCTGTAAAACTTTAGAACCTAATGATGCCATTTCTAGCATTTCTTCAAAAGAAATACGATCGATTTTCTTCGCTTTAGGGGCAACACGAGGGTCTGTAGTATAAACCCCATCAACGTCAGTATAAATTTGGCATTCATCTGCTTTTAGGGCAGCTGCAATGGCAACACCAGAAGTATCTGAACCGCCACGTCCTAGAGTTGTAGTATTTCCGTTGGCATCGAAGCCTTGGAAGCCTGCAACTACAATAACACGGCCTGCATCTAGGTCATTGGTCATGACATCTGTGTCAATCGACTCAATACGCGCCTTAGTAAATGCACTGTCAGTTTTAATACCGACTTGACGTCCGGTATAGGATTTAGCTTCCACACCAATCGAATTAAGTGCCATAGCTAACATGGAAATCGTCACCTGTTCACCGGTTGAAACCATTTGGTCTAACTCGCGTGGGTCAGGTGTTTCGGTAATGGCTTTAGCGAGGGCAAGTAAGCGGTTTGTTTCACCACTCATTGCAGATACGACCACAACAACCTTGTGACCGTGATCATGCCAACGCTTCACACGACGAGCAACATTTAAAATGCGCTCGGGGGTACCCATAGAAGTACCGCCATATTTTTGAACGATTAATGCCATATCGCCTAAACCCTTATAATTAAACGGGAAAAGTATATTCTTGCTTCCTTGGTTTCATTATATGTACACCATTATGTACATAAATGAAATTGCTGAGTTTATCTAGCAAGCCGTGATTCGGCGGACAGTATATAGTAACGTAAATATGCTAACAATCATTGATCTGGACTAATTTCATCAAGTTTGCTGATTGTTAGCTTCGGTACAACTTATATAGCTTTTTTTAGTTGCTTCTTTTGCTGGCATTCTTCCTCCCACTTCATTACATCAGTAGCGAGGTATCTTTTCATTGTCCCGCCTTCAGAACTTAAAGCTGGGGCTGGGAAGGGAATACCCCAAGGTGTGTTAATTTCCCACCGATTAAGTGTGCGTTTAGTAATATGAAACATCTCACACACATTGTTAGATGTCAGATATTTATCCACATTAGCCCTCCTTACTTTCCGCTTTTCTAAAATCAGTGCCTTCTGGATCTATTCCGAAATGTCTGCATAACTCATAAGCTCTAGTTGAGCTCACACCTAATCTACAAACATGAACCCAGTTCGGTTGCTTCTTTGGCTTATTTGCATTTTTTAAGGCATACAAATAAAGTTCTTCAAAATTAAATCTACTCATATTTCAGCCATCAACCTTCATAAAAGTAATCCAATGTGTATTGCTGCGTTTCCCGCTAATGTGTCCAAACAATGGTTTTTGATCTGTCAGCTCTAAAAGTTCACTAACTTTGATTTGTGTTTCATTCCATTTGAAAATTAAAACACCTCCATTGGCCAACACACGAAAGCACTCTGCAAAACCCTTGCGAATATCTTCACGCCAATCTTCTGACAACTTTCCATACTTGGCAGCTAACCAACTTTGTTTTCCAGCTTTAACTAGGTGAGGTGGGTCAAACACAACTAAAGTGAATTGGCCATCCTTAAAAGGCATGTCACGAAAGTCCATCATCACATCTGGTTCAATCACTAAAGAACGACCATCACACAATGTATGTTCTTCTTTTCTGATATCTCCATAAATTACATTTGGGTTTTGACGGTCAAACCACATCATGCGAGAGCCACAACAAGGATCTAAAATTTTTGCATTCATCCCTCAGCTCCCGATTCGCTTTTACCCAATGGCGCCCAATGTGTTAATTCATCTTCATCAAGGTATTTTTTTAACTCATGATCAAACCATGTTTCATACTCATAAGATCGGTTAGATAGTTCGCAAAAATCTGAGTCTTTATCATATGTTGCTTCTGACTCAACAATAATAAGATTGTCGTCCTCATCCCACGCTTTACGCTTTATCTTTACTCGTGTCCCGAACTTAATAGGTCTTCCGACCTTAGCACTGATCCATTCTGGCACCGCCTGAGCTTTGGCTTTTTCTAGCTCGGCATCACGATGCTTTGCACATCTAAGCCAAGCATCCCAACGGCTATTCATGTTGCTTATTTCTTTCTGAGCAATTTCAGAAGGATTGTTTGATCTAGTCATAAACAGTTCATGCTCATGACTAAAAATAATGTCTCTTCTTCCTTTGTAATATTGGAAGGTATCCAGAAAAGCCTCTCTTTCCTTATTCAAATCAAGCATCATTAGGCCCTCAAATATTCTTCTTTGGTCCACTCAACGAACTCTTTATAAAGTTGTTGTGCCGGTTTATTTAATCGGTTGTGATAGTCGATCGTTATGCGGCGCCAAGCGACTGGTACCGCATAATGCTTTGTTAGGAACATTGCTTGATCCATGCCTTGCCGGACTATTACGTAGCCCAGCAATTGCAAGTAGTACATAAAACCAAGCATGTGTTTTTGGCTCACTTTCTTGTACTGATCTTTCATATTAGAAACCGTCTCCTAATAGATAATCAGGCTCTGCTTCTGGTTGAGAAACTGCTGGATTTTCTAATTCATAGCGGCGTTTTCTTATATAGCCCATAAGCTTTGGTTGAATTAGCGGATCACGTGCTGCTACATCTATTTCCAAAGCATCTAATGTTGTGAGGTCGGGCGCGTTTTGGATCTGGACCATTAGTGAAGGTGGTTCATTTGCAGGTGCCTTAGATTTTTCGAGCTCTTCAAGTCGTTTGTGAGTGGCAAGGAGGAGAGGTTCCATTTGTTTGTCATTCCACGTACGGGTATATCGATAAACAGCATTTACCTCTTCAGGTGTTTTTGATTCTTTTACACGCTGAAGAAGAGTATCTAGGGTTTGCTGATACTCATTGTTTTTTTCTTGCTCAGGTGTAGGCTGAGTTAAAAAATCTTCAGGTGAAGACACATAAGGTTGTTCTGTAATAACAATCGCACTATCTAAAGCTGATCCTATATTTTCTGAAATATCTTCGGATTGCACCAATGAGTCTTCAGAAGTAGTTACATTTGTTTGCTCAGTAATAACAATTGTAGGTTGTTTAACTTCATCAACAATTTCAGAAGTCTTTTCTACAACTACTGTCTGTGCACCTTTTGATTTCTTAGCACGCTGTTTCTTTGGTTCGTCACCTAGGCGAATAACACTAAAATCGTCACTAACTTCAAAACCTAACGCTTTAGATAGTGCTTTTAATTGAAGCTTGGCGTTTTCTGCATCACGTTGAACAAAGCCGCTATTAATAGATTCAATTAATGCGGTGGTTCTAAAATTCACGACGTAAATAGAAGGCGAATATGTAGTAATTACAAAAACATCCTGTCCTTCCTCATATTCATCAATAGTTAATGGCTTTGTGAATGTAATGCCAGCCAGTTCAATAGTTTCGATTTTGATGCAGAATTCAAAACCCGGTTTGCCAAAAACAGAAGCGGGGAATTGATCTAAGTCAGAAAAGTCCAACATGTCTCCAATAGGACGACATAGAACAGTTTTACCTTTTTGAAGAGCTGCAAATGCTTCTTGAGCAGTTAAAATATTTTTCATGCTGTCATCCCCGTTTTCGCTAAGGTTTCAATTTCTTGTTTAACTGCCTTAAGTTTTGCCGCTTCAATTTGGATAAGGGCATCGATACCTAAGTGCTCACAAACTGTTTTTACATCGAGGCCACGTTCAGCAATAAAGTTTTGAAGTTCATCTCTTTGTTGATCTGAGATACCGTTAAATTCAGGTGGACTAATCCAAGTGCCACGTTGCTTATCAAACGTGCAATTCAATGCTTTAGCCCTCATTAACATTGCTTGGCGCATGTTCTGGTAATACATATGTTCTTTATCAAGCGACTCAGTTAATTGATTAAGGTCACCTGCATGCTCTGCTTCTTCACAGCTTTGTTTCCAGTTTTCTAGCTCTTCTTGGGCTTTAGCTGCTGCAAGTTGTGCAGGCGTTAAGGTGTTAATGTGATCTTTAGCTTGAGTAATCAGGTCAGCCAAGAAAGTAGGGTGTGCTTTAAGATCAGGTACCCATACTTCACCGGTTTCACCGCCTAAAGCACCTGAGTTTTTCGCATGATGTGTAGGCGAAGGTTTGAAATTAATAACGCGGGCATTTTTACCTTCACCAGTAGTAACAGTTGTTAGATAACCCATGACATCTGCGATACGGTAAAGCTCGTTACGGTTTTTACCACCTAGATCTGGTCGGTAAATAATTTGATCACCGTTTTGATCTTCTGAAGCATGCGCAATGAAAACAACATCTTTGCCTAGACTGATTAAAGTGTTGATGTACTGCTTGAAGGTTTGATTCGCTAAACCTTGAGCCTTTAACTTTAAAGAGCCATCTTTTTGACGGTTATTAGCAGTTAGCAATAGATGGGTTTTAATGCATTCAAGCATTGCGCCAACGGTATCAATGATTACAGTTTTATAAGGTGCTAAGTCTTGAGGAGTTAGGTTTGCTACATCACTCCATTGTTGAACCTGTACAACCGCGCCACGACGTAATTCACCAGTACGGTGAGCACCACGGTCAAAGTCAAAAGAAATTGCTTTTTCCGCAGTAAAGCCCATGGATGATTTACCTAAACCCGGATCCGCGTATAGGTACACAATAATTGCTTGAACCAATAAAGTTTGATCAGCAGTAATAATCGGTAACGCCATTTTTCTTATCCTCATCTAGAGCCAGTAAAGCCGCGTTTTTGCTTATATGCTTTGCGGTCATAAGTAGGGATATTTGTTTCACGCAGTTTTATAGCGAGCTGCTTTCTGCGCTGAAAATCGATTTCTTGGGTGAGTTCATTCCAAACTTTTGGATAAGAAGTTTGGAACCTGAACACATTTAAAGGCGTCTTAAATCCGTCTTTAACTTTGTAAAGAACTGAGCCATTAGCATTAGATGCGTACACTTGCCAGCCAATGCGGACAGAGTAGAGACCCTTATCATCACGGCCTAAAAATGACTTGTAGCCGTCAGGATGTTTTTTGAAATTAGACATGTTCAGCCTCCTTACATTCGCATGTACCAACAAATGCATACGTAAGCGGGCTAGGAGCATCAACAGGTGAGACGTCCTTAATATTTAAAGGAATAATTTCTTTGCGATATTTAACTAAAACCACATCACCTTCACGGCAATTGACAATTCCTTCTCTTGAAGAAAAACGTGCAGATTTAGAAGATTGGGTTACTCTGCAAAATGAAACCTCATCACCAGCTTTGATTTTTGAACGGTCAACAGGAATCATCTTCTTGCAAGTAGGGCAGTTATAATCTTTCATTAGGCTGCCTCCAACCATTTATTACGGTCGATATAGCCCGCTAATAAAATATTTATGTTTTTATGGTCGTCATGATTGGTGAAATCATTCCAAGGTTTGCCGCTTAAGTCAGTTACTGACTCAATAGCAAGGTTAGTAATTTCAGCCGCTGTAAAATCAGATCCAGCTACACCATAGCTATCAGCTACGCCGTCAAAATCGAAGCTTACGTTTAATTTGAAGCCGTCTATGCGGATAACAGCTACACCAGTTTTTTCACCAGTTTGCTTAATTCCTAAGAGTTCATATTCAGAAGCAACTACTTGTTTGCTTTCATATGAGTAATTAGAAGGGACGCTAGAATTAGCGGTACGGTATTCACAAGAACCCAAGGCTACAAGTACAGCAATTGCTGTAACTCCAGTTACCTTGTGCTTGTTTAAAAAGGTTTTTACGTTCATAATTGATCTCGCAGTTTGCAAAAGCACATCGGACCTGGGGAGGGCGGTGTGCTTTTTTGTTGTCTACGAGATAAATATTAGGTAAACCTAATTATTAAGTCAATAGGTGTTCCTAATAAAATTAGAAATACCTAATTTTTGTGTTTTAATAGACAAAAGAAAACCCAACTATCAAAGGTGATAGAAATGAGTCTAGGCGAAGAAATGTTTGAATGGCGCAA
>NZ_JAALLK010000019.1:0-62069 GCF_011075215.1 Acinetobacter sp. EKM10A
AAATAAGGTAGCTTAACTAGAGCAGAGTATCACTTATAAATAAGCTTTTAGTTGTTCAAACATGTGGGACCACCTCTATATGACTTACCCTCTATTTGAAATTAAGCTGCTAACCGCTCTTGATCATGCTCAATTTGAAGAGGCAATTTGGGCATTTGAAATTGATGGAGACATTTCTACATTATTACTGATTGATTATGCATTAGAACAATTCCATCAAAAAAAAGTTCAAGCTGATGAAATGTATCGGGTTCCTGAACAAAAAATTAAGAAAATTGGTGAACAAAATTTAGGTCTAGAAAAAAATGAATCATATACATTTACCGAGCTCTTACAATTCTTAATTTTTACTCAGGCAAATGATATTAAAGATGCCTTAAGCAATATGCTGTTTGGCTCTATTGAGCAAACACAATTAATCTTGTCTAAAAGAGCAGAAGATTACCAGTTAGCTTTAAGAGCACCTAATCAATTAAAAAATCTATTTTTGTTGGTAAAACACATTTATAGCTATCCAGCCGAGCTGAAAAAACTTTTCTTTATTAGAACACTTTCTTTTAAAAATAAAGTATATCAACCGATTACGCCTTTGCTTGCTCATCCGGTACTCACTTCGGTTTTATATATCTCACATACCTTTAGACAGATTTATATCACTTATTCCGAACATAACCGGAGCATTGGTTTTTTCTCTTTTCTGGATGATATTCACCGTCTGGAGCATATGGTTCCTTACTACCATTATTTTCAAGAAGGGCATGTCGAGGCCAAAAAATATTCTTCTCAAACAGGCATTATCAATATTCTTGGAGATACCTATTTTGGTGAAATGTATACCGAAAAGCGTAAGTCTAGAGGGCAAACAGATGCCTTACAGCAATATGGGTATCATTATTCATTTGAAAAAATACAGCCCTTTTTAGGTAAAAATGACATCAACATCGCTAACTTTGAAGCAGTATTTTCTTTAGAAAATCAATCGCCGTTAAAAGATAAAAAGCCATTTGTTCTAAAAGCAGATGCTAAAAAAACATTAGAAGAATTTAAGAGTATTCATCTAAATTATTTGGTTTTAGCAAATAACCATTTGAAAGATTACGGTGAGCAAGGATTAGCCTATACATTACATCAGTTGGATCAGGCGAGTATTTCTTATATTGGCGCTGGACTGAACCAAAAAGATGCTCACAATTACTTTGAAATCACTTTTGAGACTAAGCACTATGCGATTTTTAATGGTTATTGGCATAGAGACACGGCTTATCTGGATTATGACTTTTATGCGTTAGGATCAAGAAGTGGAGTAGCTTGCTTAAATGGCGTTTTACTTGAACAAATAATGCGTTATAAGCAGGCTCATCCAGAACGCAAAATTATTGTTATTTGTCATTGGGGTGTCGACTTTAAGCCTATTACAAAAGACCAAACTAAACTCGCGACTATTCTTACTCAAGCAGGAGCGGATCTGATCGTTGGTCATGGTGCTCATACTATTCAACCAATCCAGATCATCAATCAAAAGCCTGTTGTTTTTAATATAGGCAATGCAGTCTTTAATAGTGACGGTGAATATGAACAGCAAAATGCTTTGCCATTTGGCTGTATAGCTAGACTTGATTTGGCAAAAGATATCATTCGCCTTTACCCCATTTACACCAATAATTTACAAACATTTTGGCAGCCTTATCCTGTAGATGCTGAAGACTTCTCAAAGGCCAGTATTTATATGACATCTTTACTGACCCCTGAGAATTACATGGCATCCCAAGATAACTTAATAGGGAGATATCTTGAAGTTAAATTTTAAGGATATTGGTTGTAAGTCGATAAAATGGTTTGAAGTTGTGCTGGAGTAAACCCTAAATTTCTTAAGCCACCACTGCCTAATTTACATTCAGCACTTGTCATAATATTAGTTGGAGTACGTTTTGTAGCCTTCGGGGCACAAACATGTTTTAGACCAAATACATGCCCCATCTCATGCACACTACCAGCCTGAATATTATAATTTAGACGGTTCCAATCTAATAAAATAAAAGGTTTGCCATTATTACGAAATGCTCTGCTTGTTACATCTTCAAATTTCCATTTTGTTGAGTAGGCATCATAAATAAAGACAATGACTTCTTTACTTGCAGTGCGCTTAGGAAAACATGTATTTACACTGGCAGGAATAGTTTCAGTAGAAATGGGATAAGGCTGATTAATTTGCTGTTTCAAATCACAATGTAACTTTGAGAATTCTTCATAAGGGATATAACGGTGTAATTTAAATTTGAAAATCTTATTATTTTTATCATCTACATAATATTTATTTAAAATCTTAATTTCCTTACGCATTTGTTGATAATTATCAAATTTTGTAGCCTGAGGAGTATTGGTAGTAAAAACAAAAGTGACGGGAACAATAGGCCGACCATCTGCAGATATGCTTGGACCTCTTTCTGAAAGCAGAGGGGGACGAGTAGTACAAGAAACACACAGTAAAGTTCCACTGATCAACAGCAATATTTTTTTCATGCGATTTTCCCTTGAGCTCATCTTAGAGTAGGTTTAATTTTATTCAAAAATTTTTATATGATATGAATAATGTCAACGTTTATGGATTCCATTTTGACAACTCAGTATGAACTACATCGACAAATTTTAGAAGTCATCGCTTTGATTCCATATGGAAAAGTTGCAACTTATGGCCAAGTTGCTCGTATGGCAGGTTTACCTAAACATGCCAGATTAGTTGGGTATGTGCTTAAACATCTTGAGGCAGATCATCAGGTCCCTTGGCATCGTGTTATTAATTCGCAAGGTAAAATTAGCCTAAGTAAGTTTAATAAAAAAGGCGAAAATGTTCAGCAGTTAAAGCTTGAAGCAGAAGGAATCTATTTATTAAATGGCAAAGTAAACTTAAAGCAATTTGCTTGGCAGCCTTAAAAGTATTTTAAAAATTGCCTGCCTTGCTACATTAAGCTAGACAGGCTTTTTAGTTTTAACGAACTATTAAAACCGGGATATGACTTTCACCTAAAACCTTTTGCGCAACACTTCCTAATACAAGTTTTCGTACACCTGTGCGGCCATGAGAACCCATCACAATCAGATCAGCATTAAGCTCTTGTGCAGCTTGAATAATTTCTTCGTGAACAACAAAACCTTCAAGTAATTTGGTTTCTACACTAAGACCTTCTTGCAAAAATTGTTGCTTGGCTTGCTCTAAAATATCTAGCAAATATGTTCTAGTACGCTCAATCAATTCATTGGTTTGCCCCGTCTTAACGTAAAGGTCAGCAATAATCGGGTCAAGTGCCATAACTTGTACAACCGTAATTTTACTGTTTAATGCTTTCCCAATTTTGATTGCTTCTTTCATAACAACCATAGAAGTTTCAGAACCGTCAATTGGTACAAGAATATGTTGATATAACATGAGCTTATTCCTTATTGTAATGATGGTTATTTATTCAATACTTTATACTTCTTTTCTTACGATTGAAATTCGAGCACGTAATCATTTGTGTTTTTAAGCAAGAAATTCTTGCAAATATATTTTATTCGCTCTGTAATTTTTTAAGATATGCTGTTAATGCATCTATATCATCCGTCTGTAAATATTCCCGCATTTTTAAAACTTGTTTTTCATCTAAATCATAAATTTTTAAAGCAAGTATTTTTTCTATTTGCTCTTGAGGAAAACGGTATTTAATAATTTTTGCAGGTACGCCACCAACAATTGCATAGGGGGGGACATCTTTAGTGACCACAGCTCCAGTTGCAACAACAGCACCTTCACCGATTTTTACACCTTGCATAATCATTGCACGGCTTCCAATCCAGCAGCCATCTGCAATTATAGTGTCACCAGCGGCTAAAAAACTTCGGGTGTCAAAGGGGAATGTTGATATCCAGTCTGGCCGATGAAGTTGGTTGCCCCCCATCATAATCACGCATTCAGCGCCAAAACAAACAAAATTACCAATATAGAGCTGATCAATTGGCTTGTCTGGAGTAGAAGGCTTGTCATGTAGATACCTCACTACACAACGTTCAAAACCTTGATCCCAATATGCCGAGTAGTAAGAGTAATTCCCTTTAATATGGATATTTGGATTTTTCACAGTTTTGGAAATGAACTCAAATTCACACCAGTGACGAACAGGGGAGCCAATTAACTTTTCAGCCATAAGGGAAATATAAAAAAAGGGAATATGCCATTATACCGAATTGCGATTCAAGCTGAACCCATAATCTCAGCCCAGCCAGTGAATCAAATATTAAAGGGGATGCTAATTTGAACTAATTATTATGAGGAATACGTGCAATGACTTTAATCTCAAAATCAAAACCCGCTAGCCAAGTTACACCAACAGCGGTCCAGTTTGGATAAGGCTTTTGTGTAAAGATCTGATTTTTAACTTTCATAATACTTTCAAACTGCCGTTCAGGATCAGTATGAAAGGTGGTGACATCAATAATATCATCGAAAGTACAACCAGCTGCTTTCAGTGTCTCTGCTAAGTTCTTAAAAGCTTGGATTACCTGTTTTTCAAAATCAGGTACAGGCGAGCCATCTTTAAGGCTACCAACCTGCCCTGAAACAAAGAGTAAATCTTTCGATTGAATTGCGGCTGAATAACCATGCTGTTCATATAATGCATGACGGTCTTGAGGAAATATTGCAGTTCTCATCAGGTTTGTTCTCCTTCAGTATTTAAATATCAAATCAATAAATGTCGCTTAGGTTTCACATACGCCTCGTATGTAAACATAATTGACATACGAGGCGTATGTCAATTAAAATTTTTTGTGATGATTCCTTGGTGAAATACATGTCTGTTCGTGAACAAAAGATGGCGGAAACCCGCAAGAAACTGATTGAAGTAGCACGTCGTGCATTTGCTGAATATGGCTATGCAGATACTTCAATGGATAAGCTCACGGCAGAAGCAGGGTTGACCCGTGGGGCGCTGTACCATCATTTTGGCGATAAACGTGGTTTATTTGCTGCAGTGGTCGATCAAATTGATTCACAAATGGCAGAATATGCCCAGCAGCATCGAGAGCAGCCTGATGATCTTTGGGAAGGGTTACTACTTGAAGGGCAGACCTATATACAAAATGCTTTGAATCCTGAGTTTCAGCGTATTGTGTTACGTGATGGACCTGCAGTGCTGGGCGATCCAGCGCATTGGCCAAGTCAAAATAGATGTCTGCAGTCTACACGTGAGTGCGTTGAACAGCTATTGGCAGCAGAACGAATTAAAATTGTAGATCCTGAAGCGGCAGCAGTGCTTTTAAATGGCGCTGCCATGAACGCAGCATTATGGGTGGCCTCTAGTGAATATCCTGAACAAGTACTTCCTGAAGCATTAAATGCTTTTCAAATCTTTGCATCAGGTTTTTTAAAAGATGCATAGTGAATTTTTTAATATTAGTCTGAAATATAAAAAACCCCTCAATTGAGGGGTTTTATAACTTAAGTATATCTATATAAAAATTAAATATATTCTACACTTACAACTTCGTATTCCACTTCGCCTTGAGGAGTGGTAATTTTTACTTCATCACCTTCATTTTTACCCAAAAGGCCACGTGCAATTGGCGAATTTACTGAAATTTTATTGATTTTAAAATCAGCTTCATCATCACCAACAATCTTATAAGTCTTGCGTTCTTCAGTATCAAGGTTTTCAATCGTTACCGTAACACCGAATACAACACGACCGTTTTGTTCTAAGTCTTTAACATCGATGACTTGTGCAGCACCCAATTTTCCTTCGATATCTTGGATACGGCCTTCACAGAAACCTTGCTGTTCACGAGCAGCATGATATTCTGCATTTTCTTTTAAGTCCCCATGTTCACGTGCTTCAGCAATCGCTTGAGTAATACGTGGACGTTCAACAGTTTTCAGATGTTGTAATTCTTTCTCTAAGGCGATTTTACCTTCAGGGGTCATTGGATAACGTTGCATTTCGGTCCCTCTTAAGTTGAGAAAACACAGTTAAAAAAATGAAAAAATCCCGCCACCGATAAGGTGGCGGGACTTATCGGAAAAAAATTAACCTACAGTTAAATCTTGCAAGCGGTATACATCCATTGGCAATTTCACAGCAAAGGCTTGGCAAACCGCTTCTGCGCCATTGATAGTCGTTGTGTAATACACTTTGCCTTGTAGGGCAGCACGACGAATCATTGCAGAGTCATATTGAGCTTGTTTGCCTTCAGTGGTATTGACAATAAGGTGTATTTCACCATTTTTCAAGCGGTCAACAATATGTGGACGGCCTTCAGTTACTTTATTTACAGATTCACACTCTAAACCTGCTTCTTTAAGTACCTGATATGTTCCACCTGTTGCTACAAGTTTGAAGCCATATTCAACTAATTTCTTAGCAATATCAGCGATGTATTTCTTGTCTGATTCACGAACAGATAAGAACGCATGCTTTACTTCACCTTCAGTTGGTAAGCCTGGTAAGCGGTCATTTGAGCCTAAAACAGCCTTATAGAATGCTTCACCAAAGGTTTGACCAACACCCATTACTTCACCTGTAGATTTCATCTCAGGACCAAGCATTGGGTCTACGCCAGGGAATTTTGCAAATGGGAATACTGCTTCTTTTACTGCGAAACGATTTGGAATAATTTCTTTAGTAAAACCTTGAGACTCAAGTGATTGACCCGCCATACAACGAGCAGCTACTTTTGCTAAAGATTCACCAATACATTTCGATACGAATGGAACAGTACGTGATGCACGTGGGTTTACTTCAAGAACGTAAATATCGTTGCCTTTCACTGCGAACTGAACGTTCATTAAACCAACTACACCAAGTTCTTTTGCCATCGCAATTGTTTGACGACGCATCTCATCCTGAATCTCTTTAGAAAGAGAGTAAGGAGGAATAGAACATGCAGAGTCACCTGAGTGAATACCTGCTTGTTCGATGTGTTGCATAATACCGCCAATCACGACATCTTTACCGTCAGATACGCAGTCAACATCAACTTCAGTTGCATCATCAAGGAAGTGGTCAAGAAGAACAGGTGCTTCATTAGAAGCCTGTACTGCTTCACGAAGATAACGTTTAAGCTCATCTTCGTTATAGACGATTTCCATTGCACGGCCACCTAATACATAAGATGGGCGAACAACTAATGGATAGCCAACTTTCGCAGCTTCAGAGATACCTTCTTCAGCAGATTTTACAATGCTGTTGTTTGGTTGACGAAGCTGTAAACGTTGAATCATTTGTTGGAAACGTTCACGGTCTTCTGCACGGTCAATTGCATCTGGAGATGTACCGATAATTGGAGTACCAGCTTCTTCTAAAGCACGTGCCAATTTCAGTGGAGTCTGACCACCGTATTGTACGATTACGCCTTTAGGCTTCTCTGTACGTACGATTTCAAGAACGTCTTCAAGTGTTACAGGTTCGAAGTATAGACGATCAGATGTGTCATAGTCGGTAGAAACAGTTTCAGGATTACAGTTCACCATGATTGTTTCATAACCGTCTTCACGCATTGCTAAAGCAGCGTGTACACAGCAGTAGTCAAATTCGATACCTTGACCAATACGGTTTGGACCACCACCAATAACCATGATCTTGTCACGATTTGATGGGTTAGCTTCACACTCTTCATCGTAAGTCGAGTACATATATGCTGTACCAGATTCAAACTCGGCAGCACATGTATCAACACGTTTGTATACAGGGTAAACACCCAAGTTCCAACGTTGCTTACGGAATTGCTTTTGAGAAATACCCATGAGGTTCGCAATACGAAGGTCAGATAAACCTTTACGTTTGAACGAACGGATATTTTCAGCAGTGAGATCACCAAAACCTAAAGTTTTTACTTGAGCTTCTGTGTTGACAATATCTTGAATTTGGATCAAGAACCAACGGTCAATTTTAGTTGCTTCAAATACATCATCTAAAGAGAAGCCGTGACGGAATGCATCTGCTACGTACCAAATACGTTCAGGTCCCGGAACTTTAAGCTCTTTTAGAATAGTTTCTTTTACATTTGTTGCACCAGCTTCGATTTTCTCATCGAAACCGCTTACGCCAACTTCAAGACCACGTAATGCTTTTTGTACAGATTCCTGGAAGTTACGACCAATAGCCATGACTTCACCAACAGATTTCATCTGAGTGGTTAATACAGGTTCTGCTTGTGGGAATTTCTCGAAGTTAAAACGAGGAATCTTTGTTACAACGTAGTCAATTGATGGTTCAAAGCTTGCAGGAGTTACGCCACCAGTGATGTCATTTTTCAATTCATCAAGGGTGTAACCAACAGCAAGTTTGGCTGCGATTTTTGCAATTGGGAAACCAGTTGCTTTAGACGCAAGCGCAGAAGAACGAGATACACGTGGGTTCATCTCGATCACAACCATACGGCCGTCTTTCGGGTTAATACCGAACTGAACGTTAGAACCACCTGTCTCAACACCAATTTCACGAAGAACTGCAACTGAAGCATTACGCATCAATTGATATTCTTTGTCAGTTAAGGTTTGAGCCGGTGCTACAGTGATTGAGTCACCTGTATGAACGCCCATTGGGTCGAAGTTTTCGATCGCACATACGATAATACAGTTGTCGTTTTTGTCACGAACAACTTCCATTTCGTATTCTTTCCAGCCAATTAAAGATTCGTCGATCAATAATTGGTGAGTAGGAGAGAGGTCGAAACCACGTTCACAAATCTCAAGGAATTCTTCGCGGTTATATGCAATACCACCGCCTGAACCACCCATAGTGAATGACGGACGGATAATTACTGGGAAACCAAAGCGAGATTGAATTTCCAATGCTTCTTCCATTGTTTCAGCAATGGCAGCTTTTGGGCATTCCAAGCCGATTTTGCGCATTGCTTCATCAAACAATTTACGGTCTTCAGCTTTTTCAATTGCTTCTTTTGTTGCACCAATAAGTTCTACGCCGTATTTTTCTAATACGCCATTTTCATCAAGTGCAAGTGCGCAGTTCAATGCAGTTTGTCCACCCATAGTAGGGAGTACTGCATCTGGGCGCTCTTTTTCAATGATTTGAGCAACAGTTTGCCAAGTAATTGGCTCAATATAAGTTGCATCAGCCATTGAAGGGTCAGTCATAATGGTTGCTGGGTTAGAGTTAACCAAAATAACACGATAGCCTTCTTCACGAAGTGCTTTACATGCTTGAGCACCAGAATAGTCAAACTCACAAGCTTGACCAATGACAATTGGACCAGCACCAATAATTAAGATGCTTTTAATATCCGTACGTTTAGGCATTATTCGCTCCTTAATTACTGTTTAGATGCTTCAATAAGTTCGATGAAATGATCGAACAAAGGTGCACAATCATGTGGACCTGGGCTTGCTTCAGGGTGACCTTGGAAGCTGAAAGCTGGTTTGTCTGTACGATGAATCCCTTGTAGAGTGCCATCGAACAATGATTTATGCGTTGCTTTTAAGTTAGCCGGTAATGTTTCTGCATCTACAGCAAAACCATGGTTTTGAGATGTAATCATCACTGTACCATCTTCAAGATTTTGTACAGGGTGGTTCGCACCGTGGTGACCATGATTCATTTTTACAGTTTTTGCACCAGAAGCGAGTGCCAAGATTTGGTGTCCTAAACAGATACCAAATACAGGTAATGTTGTGGTTTCAACAATAGTTTTTACAGCTTCGATAGCGTAATCACAAGCAGCTGGGTCGCCAGGGCCGTTTGAAAGGAATACGCCATCCGGATTAAGTGCTAATACTTTTTCAGCCGGAGTTTCAGCAGGGACAACAGTAAGTTTACAACCGCGGTCTGCAAGCATACGCAAGATGTTGGTTTTGACACCATAATCGTATGCAACCACATGGTATTTTAACTCAGGTTGAGTAAAGCCTTTACCTAATACCCACGAACCTTCAGACCATTCAAAGCCTGTCGGGTCACAGCACTCTTTTGCAAGGTCTAAACCATTTAAACCACCAAAAGCGCGAGCTTTAGCAATTGCTTCTTCTTCAGTAATATTTTCGCCGGCAAGGATGCAACCATTTTGTGCACCTTTATCACGTAAAATACGAGTAAGTTTACGTGTGTCAATATCAGCAATTGCGACAACATTGTGTGCTTGCAAATATTCACTTAATGATTGCTCAGAACGGAAGTTGCTGTGTAATAGTGGAAGGTCACGAATAATTAAACCATTCGCCCATACTTTATGGATACGACCAGATTCAACGTCTTCTTCGTTGCAACCAGTGTTACCAATATGAGGGTAAGTTAATGTCACAATTTGTTGTGCATAACTTGGGTCAGTCAAAATTTCTTGATAGCCTGTCATGGCTGTGTTAAAAACGACTTCTCCAGTCGTACTTCCCGTTGCGCCGATTGACGTTCCTTTAAAGATCGTTCCATCTGCGAGGGCTAAAATGGCGGGGGTGCTCAAACCAAAGCTCCTGAATTTCGGCTGTAAAAAAGCGAGTAGACCTAAAAAAGATAGGCGATGTTCTAAAAAAACATGCCCCTCCTCACTGGTCTGCTCGCTTGTAACTTAACAGCGCATTATACGCATGGAACCTTAAAAAGTCTATTTATTTTCTATTAAAAAATTTAATTCATTGCTTGCTTTTAGCAAAAAAATTCATCCACTTGTCTGAAATTGATACTTTTAGCAAATTGTCTGACAATCTGGCTGCTGAAATTGTCTAATTCCTCTTATTGTAATGTTAGCTAAAAAATAAACAATACGAGGAAATAGCATGAGCGATAACCAAGTTTCAAAAGACATAGCTGAGAATACTTCATCAGTAGCAGAGACTGTAAAAACAGAAGTAGCTGAAGCTAAAGAGGCCGTAGCCAAAACGACGACTCGGGCTAAAAAAGCGGTTAGCACTAAAGCTACACAGGTAAAAGAAGTTGTAGCTGAAAAAAGAGAACAGGTCAAAGAAGTGGCTCACGAAGCGACTTCGCAAGTTAAAGAAGCTATTGCAGAAACACAAGAGCAAGTAAAAGCTGTAATTAATGAGACTGAAGAAAAGATTGAAGCTGAAACTCAAGAATTGAATCAGAACATTCACAATCAATTTGCTCAGATTAAACAAGATATTTTACAGCGTCTTGATGTGATTAAAGCTCAGTTCAATACTTCACAAGAAGGATTGAATGAATTAAAAAATACTTTAAAAGCTGAAATCAATGCATTAATTGAAGATCTAACCAAAGTGACTAAAGAACTTAAAGGTGACATTAGCCAAATTTCTTTAAAACATAAAGACTCTTTAACTGAAAGCTTAAAACGTACTAAAAATAATGCGGTTGAAGCTTGGAACAAAGCAAGAGATCACTAAAGAATTAGCATTAAAAGTTAATAAAAAAGCGAGAATTAATTTCTCGCTTTTTTGTTTTTTAAAACTCATGCAGCCAATCACGTTTATTGTGAAAATCCGCATGTTTTCCACTATGCTGCATTGCATAGTACTGCATACCATCTTTTGTATTTAAAACAGCAGTCAAACCTAGATAAAGGTTTGCCCATTTTAAGCGGTGTTGTTGCATAAACTGGCTTAAGTCAAGACTTACATTTAACCCATAGTGGGTACGTTTGAGATGATTCAATTCGATATCGTAAGCAACGAGGGGAGGCATGCTTTCCGGATAGCGATATTCTTCAAACTGGTAAGTCTGCCATGCTTGAGAAGGGGAAAGATTAATTTCCCGGTAGAAATCTTCATCATGCACGCCTATGAAAATTTCAAAACAAGTCTCTTCCCACAAAAAGTCCTGGCGAGGATGAGCGGCGACTTCTTGGGGCCAGATAATCAGTTGGTTTGGATCACGAATCCAAAAACCCACATTTAATGTATATGGGGCTTGCTGTTCAATTGCGCCAACAACAGAAACAGCATGAAAACGATCAAAAGCTGAAAGTTCGTAACTTGCCATAAGTAGTCAATAAGTTAGTTTGCTAAGTGTGCGTGACGAACAAGGTTAGATAAATGTTGATTTTGCTTAGCTGCTTTTTTATAGAGTAAAACAATTTTACCAATTTTCTGGACAGCTTCAGCACCAGTTGCTTCTACAATCGCATCAATTACTGCGGCACGAGCTTCACGGTCTTCACCAGCAATTTTTACCTTGATGAGTTCATGATCGTTTAAAGCACGGAGCGTTTCTTCAATAACAGCGTCTGTTAAGCCTTGTCCACCAATCATGACAACCGGATTAAGCACATGACCAATTTGACGTAAACGTTTACGTTCATGAATAGATAAAGCGGCCATTAAAAATACCTGATTTTAAAAACGACTTAGTATAGCAAAAAACTTAAAATCAAATGTACGAAAAACTGTATAAATAATCGATCAACATTATTGGAAAAAAACTGTAAAAGTTATTGAGATTACGTTACATCCGTACTGTAATGAGAGTAATTTTCACGTACAATGAGCAATCAGAAGTTTTTTTGATATTTAGTGAGTTATGGCAACACGCATCACCAACCAAAAATTGTCTAAAAGTAGTCGTGCGTGGATGAGGGAACATCTAGACGATCCTTTTGTAAAAAAAGCACAAAAGGAAGGATATCGTGCACGAGCAGCGTATAAACTTCTTGAAATTCAAGAAAAATATAAGTTGATCAAGCCAGGCATGACAGTGGTGGACTTGGGAGCAGCTCCTGGGAGTTGGTCACAAATCGCTGGGAAACTCGTTGGTAGTAAAGGATTGGTTATTGCTTCCGATATTTTACCTATGGATGCTTTGCCAGATGTCACTTTCTTACAAGGCGACTTCAGAGAAGAAGCTGTATTTGAAAAATTGTTAAATATTTTAAACGGAAGACAAGTAGACATTGTAATTTCTGATATGGCCCCCAATACATCAGGTAATAGGGCTGTTGATCAACCTCGACAGATTTATTTGTGTGAACTTGCTTTAGACTTTGCTCAGAAAGTCTTGGGTCCAAATGGACAGTTTGTTGTTAAAGTGTTCCAAGGCGCAGGATTTGATGAGTTTCGTAAACAAGTCGTTGATAGTTTTGATGTGTTAAAAACAGCAAAACCAGCAGCTTCTCGGGCACGATCTAAAGAAGTTTTTTTGGTTGGACAAGGGCGTAAGAAAGCATTGCAATAAAGTTTACTTGCCAAGCTCCTAAAAATTGTGCATTTTGTATCTTTTAGGTTATCCGCAAGCAAGACAATTGCTGTTTTTAAGACGATCGGCCAAGTTTGGGCATGATCAAATTAGATTGATATGGGAATAAAGCTTTGAGCGATTACTTCAAGAATGCCGTATTGTGGCTAATAATACTTGGTGTTCTGATTTTAATTTTCAGTAATATCAGTGACCGCAATAAGCCAACTGCAATGAAATATTCAGATTTTGTTGCAGCGGTGAATGCTGGCCAAATTAAGCAAGTCACGATTGACGGTTTAAATATTAGTGGTGAAAAAACTAACGGATCTCAGTTTGAAACTGTTCGTCCGCAAGTTGAAGACACTGAACTTATGCCAAGCTTAAACAAGCAAAATGTTGTTGTAGAGGGCACAGCACCACAACGTCAAGGCATTTTGATGCAACTTCTCATTGCTAGTTTCCCTGTACTGTTAATCATTTTGTTATTCATGTTCTTTATGCGTAACATGGGTGGTGGTGCAGGCGGCAAAAATGGTCCGATGAGTTTTGGTAAGTCGAAGGCAAAAATGCTTTCTGAAGACCAAATCAAAGTGACTTTTGCTGACGTTGCCGGTTGTGATGAAGCGAAACAAGAAGTTGTGGAAATTGTAGATTTCTTAAAAGATCCTGCAAAATTCAAACGCTTGGGCGCTACTATTCCACGTGGCGTGCTTATGGTTGGTCCTCCAGGTACTGGTAAAACGTTATTAGCCAAAGCAATTGCTGGTGAAGCAAAAGTTCCATTCTTTAGCATTTCTGGTTCTGACTTTGTTGAGATGTTTGTGGGTGTGGGTGCGTCCCGTGTCCGTGATATGTTTGAACAAGCAAAACGTCATGCGCCATGTATCATCTTTATTGATGAGATTGACGCAGTAGGTCGTCATCGTGGTTCAGGTACAGGTGGTGGTCATGATGAACGTGAGCAAACCTTAAACCAAATGCTCGTAGAGATGGACGGTTTTGAAGGTAATGAAGGCGTAATCGTTATTGCTGCGACTAACCGTGTTGACGTATTGGATAAAGCATTATTACGTCCAGGCCGTTTTGACCGTCAAGTTATGGTTGGTTTACCTGACATCCGTGGTCGTGAACAAATTCTGAATGTACATTTGAAAAAATTGCCTTCAGTTACTGGTGTAGATGTTAAAGTTTTATCTCGTGGTACCCCTGGTTTCTCTGGTGCTCAGTTGGCAAACCTTGTAAATGAAGCTGCTTTGTTTGCTGCTCGCCGTAATAAGAACACTGTCGATATGCATGACTTTGAAGATGCAAAAGACAAGATCTATATGGGTCCTGAACGTAAATCAATGGTTCTACGTGAAGAAGAGCGTCGTGCAACTGCTTACCATGAAGCTGGACATGCAATTGTTGCTGAGATTTTACCGGGTACTGACCCTGTGCATAAGGTAACAATTATGCCGCGTGGTTGGGCTTTAGGTGTAACTTGGCAGTTACCTGAACAAGATCAGATTAGCCACTATAAAGACAAAATGCTAAATGAAATTGCAATTTTGTTTGGTGGACGTATTGCTGAAGAAGTCTTCATTCAGCAACAATCGACTGGTGCTTCAAATGACTTCGAACGTGCTACAAAAATGGCTCGTGCGATGGTAACGAAGTACGGTATGTCTGACAAAATGGGTGTGATGGTTTACGAAGATGAAAACCAAAATGGATTCTTCGGTAACGTAGGTAGCCGTACAATTTCTGAAGCGACTCAACAACAAGTTGATCAGGAAGTACGCCGTATTTTAGATGAACAATATAAAGTTGCTCGTGATATCTTGGAAAATAATAAAGATATCGCCCATGCAATGGTTAAAGCGTTGATGGAATGGGAAACTATTGATCGTGACCAAATCCGTGACATCATGGAAGGCCGCGAACCTCAACCACCGAAAGTTTATATTGCTGAAAATCCGGTATCTGCGTTTGAGCCACCAAAAGATGGTCCATCTACTCCGCCGCCATTACCAGCGATGAATTAAGTTAATTAATAAAAAAGCCACAGTCATGTGGCTTTTTTATTTGTCTTAACTTTGGATAAAACTGAAAAGAAATCGACAGCATGTAAAGCTTACTTGTTAAAATAGCCGCTGATTTTGAACCGGAGCTTTTTATGCAGCTAATATCTTTACCAAAGCAGATTTTACAGTGTGGACAGCTTCAATTAGATTTATCTCAGCCCCATGTTATGGGTATCTTAAATGTCACTCCTGATTCTTTCAGTGATGGTGGCAAACATAACCAATTAGACCAAGCGGTTGACCATGCACTTAGTATGATTGAGCAAGGCGCGACTATTATTGATATTGGGGGGGAATCTACCCGACCTGGTGCTTCAGAAGTTGCAGTAGAGGAAGAAGTGCGCCGTGTGGTACCTGTGGTCAAGGCTTTATCTCGCCATAACGTTATTTTGTCGATCGATACAAGTCAGCCAGAAGTTATTCGCGCAGCAAAAGCAGCAGGAGCACATATCTGGAATGATGTCCGTGCCTTAACACGTCCCAATGCTTTAAAAACTGCCGTAGAATTAGATATACCTGTAGTAATTATGCATATGCGCGGTGAACCAACGACAATGAATCAGTTGGATCAGTACACTAATGTAACACTCGATGTGATGCAAGAGTTGCAACAGCGTATTGATGAGGCTTTGGCTGCTGGGGTAAAAAAGCACAATATTATTGTTGATCCTGGATTTGGCTTTGCGAAAAATGCTCAGCAAAATTTAAAACTATTAAAAGAATTTTGGAAACTTAATGAACTTGGTTATCCAATTTTATCTGGCCTTTCTCGTAAACGTTTCATAGGTGAAGCTTTACAAGGCGCTCCTGCAGATCAACGTGCTGTGGGAAGTGTAACTGGGCATTTGCTTAGTATTCAGCAGGGAGCATCCATTGTAAGAGCGCATGATGTAAAGGAAATGCATGAAGCAATTTTAGTTTGGAAAGCTATGCAGCAAGTCTGAATAATGACGTTATAAAATTGGACTTGCTCAGTGCTCATTAAAATAGAGTAGATGAGTGAGTCGGGTAAATATCTCGTGATTTTTACGAAAATATGTTATAAGCGGCAAGTTTTTGCTGTTGTGTAAACTTTTGTATGTTTGAAGACTTACTTCTCCCAATGTTCGATGATGAATATTATCCAGATATTTTGGTCGCTGAACTCAAGCAGCTTATTGAGCAATTTGCTAAAAAAGTTCAAAAACCTGCTTTAGCTGAGCAAGATATCTATCGATATGCTCATCAAACTGTAAATGAAATTAATGAAATGAAGCCACAGTTCGAAGATCTAGATTCATCGCTTGATGATAGTGCTGCTGATTATATTGCTGAGGCAATGATGATGGTGGTACAAGATGCAGGATATTTAGATCTGGAGATGGAAGAGTTGGTGATGAATCGAGAGTGGTGATTACTCTCGATTTTCAAAATTTTTGAGAGCTTCTAATAAATGACATGTCTCGTCTAAATGAACTTCGTCTATTTTCTCAATTTTTAAAATTAAATTTCCATTCTGCTGTTCATTTACTTCTGCCAATACGCTGACCCAATAGTTTTTTTGTTGCTGCTGTAGCTCTTTAAATTGAGTAAATATCTCTTGAGGGGCTTCAATTAGATAGTCATCTTGAGTAATAGAGCAGCGTACAAAGTGCCAATCATTATTTTTGAACAAGATTGTACCGTTAAATATATCTTCGGCATTTGCAAAGGGTATAAAAAAGAGTAGAGCGGATATAAATATTAATATTCTGATCATGGCATTATTTTCATCAGGCATAAAAAAACCAGCTTACGCTGGATTCTTTATGGCACCAAATTCAATAGTTGAAAATGGTGCCCGGGGCCGGACTCGAACCGGCACGCTTTGAGGGCGGGGGATTTTAAATCCCCTGTGTCTACCTATTTCACCACCCGGGCATGTGCGCAATAATAGAGGACAAGTGCGCGATTGGCAAGAGAAAAACAGAGAGTTTGCTTTATTTTCAATCAGTTCTTATCAGTATTTCTATAAATTAACCAATTTATGTCATGATTTGTTCATCAAACTGAGATCAGTTGTTCATCTTCTCTACTTAAGTTTAAGACACTCATTGCTTAAAACTTAGGTAATTTTATGTCAGAGAAAATTTCACGCCGAGAATTAATTCAAAAAAGTCTACTCGGTTTTGGGGCTTTATCTATACCTGTTGCTTTTACAGGTTGTAATGATGGCTCAGATGATGAAAGCCCAGAAATACAAGCAGATTTTCTTCATGGTGTTGCAAGCGGGGACCCACTACAAGATAAAGTTATTTTGTGGACACGAGTAACACCGACACACTCTGGGGTGCGCTTAAAAGTTGTATGGGAAATTTCAACCGATAATCAGTTTAAACAAAATTTAAAGACGGGAATGGTTGAAACAAGCAAGACTGATGACTTTACAGTGAAAGTTGATGCAGCTGGGTTACAAGCAGATACGGTGTACTACTACCGTTTTAAATTTGGTAATAAAGTTTCACCAGTTGGGCAGACGAAAACATTACCAACATCCACCAATAAAGTGAGCTTTGCAGTATGTTCTTGTTCTAACTATCCTGCGGGTTACTTTTATGTTTATCGTGAAATGGCAAAACAGAATGTTGATGTCATTATTCACTTGGGTGACTATATTTATGAATATGGGGCAGATGGCTATGCGACAGAAGATGCAATCAAGCTAGGCCGTAATTTACCTGCCGATAATAATAAAGAAATTATTAAATTAGATGATTACCGCAAACGTTATGCGCTTTATCGTCAAGATAAAGATTTGCAAGCAGCTCATCAGCGCCATCCTTTTATTGTGATTTGGGATGACCATGAGTTGGCAAATGATGCTTGGCGTGAGGGGGCGGAAAACCATCAAAGTAATGAAGGGGCCTTTTCGGACCGTAAATTAGCTGCCTTACAGGCCTATTTTGAATGGATGCCAATTCGTCCAGTTTCTACTACAGATCATTTAAATATTTATCGCCAGTTTAACTTTGGCTCTCTTGTTCAGTTAACCATGCTAGATACGCGTATTATTGCGCGTGATAAGCAGCTTGCATATACAGACTACATGACGGCTACAGGCTTGGATATTGCTAAGTTTCAGGCAGATTTAACTAATCCGGTGCGTACTTTGATGGGGTATACGCAAAGAGATTGGTTGGTCGATAAATTAAAGCAATCTACAGCAATATGGAATGTAGTAGGACAGCAAGTATTAATGAGTAAAATGTGGATTCCAGCTGAGTTGTTGGCGTCTTTAGGGCAAATTACTTCAGGAGGAACTTCGCCTGAAGCGCTTGCCAAGATGAATGCACAAATTACCGAGTTGGTCGCTTTAAAACTTCGTTTACAACAAAATGATCCGACATTAACAGCCCAAGAAAAAGCAAGAATTATGACGGTTGCGCCATATAATCTCGATGCTTGGGATGGTTACTATGCTGAGCGAGAGTTTGTGTACGATAAATTGGTAGAATTTAATAAAAAGATCATTGTGTTAGCCGGGGATACACATAATGCATGGGCATCTTATTTATATAGCCAGAAAGGAAAATATGTTGGAGTTGAATTAGCGACCAGTTCTGTATCGTCTCCAGGTTTAGAAAAATATTTAAGTATTCCACTGGCTCAGCTTCAACAGTTTGAATTTGCATTTACTACATTAATTGATGAATTGGTTTATTGTAATTTAAATCAACGAGGGTACTTGTTGGTTACTCTAGATCAGGCGCAAGTTCATTCTGAGTGGAGATTTGTAGATTCAATTAAAAATACCGAATATCAGATAGATTCAAGTAGACAAAACGATATTGTATTGGATTTGAATTTGATGCCGTTAAAACAAGGTCAAAAGACGGCTTAAAATTAAAAAATAGAGGGTTACATAGTAGCCCTTTTTTTAGGTATAAAAAAACCAGCTTACGCTGGATTCTTTATGACACCATATTCAGTACTTGAAGATGGTGCCCGGGGCCGGACTCGAACCGGCACGCTTTGAGGGCGGGGGATTTTAAATCCCCTGTGTCTACCTATTTCACCACCCGGGCTTTACCAAATTTGGAGGCGGAGGTCGGAATCGAACCGGCGTCCACGGAGTTGCAGTCCGCTGCATGACCACTCTGCCACCCCGCCTGCATTTGGTGATGCACATATTAGCAACCTTTACAAAAAAAACAATACTGTTTTGAGCGAAGATGCACATAAAAACAACATCTAGAATAAAATTGTCGAAATTATCATGTATTATTGGCACATTAAATTCATGTCTACCTTGGAGATGTGCTGTGGCATTGGTTTTAGACGGTCGTGCATTAGCAAAGCAAATTGAAGAAAATTTGTTGGTACGTGTTGAAGCTTTAAAAGCGAAAACAGGTCGTACCCCAATTTTAGCGACTATTTTGGTTGGGGATGATGGTGCTTCTGCAACTTATGTACGTATGAAAGGGAATGCCTGCCGCCGAGTAGGTATGGATTCATTAAAAATCGAATTACCACAAGAAACCACAACAGAACAATTATTAGCTGAAATTGAAAAGCTTAATGCCAATCCAGATGTTCACGGTATTCTTTTACAGCATCCAGTTCCTGCACAAATTGATGAGCGCGCATGTTTTGATGCAATCTCTTTAGCAAAAGATGTAGATGGCGTAACTTGCCTTGGTTTTGGCCGTATGGCAATGGGTGAAGCTGCATATGGTTCAGCGACTCCTGCTGGCATTATGACGATTCTTAAAGAAAACAATATCGAAATTGCTGGCAAACACGCGGTTGTAGTTGGCCGTTCAGCAATTTTAGGTAAACCAATGGCAATGATGTTGTTACAAGCAAATGCGACAGTAACTATTTGTCATTCACGTACACAAAACTTACCTGAGCTTGTGAAACAAGCTGACATTATTGTTGGTGCTGTGGGTAAAGCTGAACTTATTCAAAAAGACTGGATTAAACAAGGTGCAGTTGTTGTAGACGCTGGTTTCCATCCACGTGATGGCGGTGGTGTAGGCGATATTCAATTACAAGGTATTGAAGAAATTGCTTCTGCTTATACACCAGTACCGGGTGGCGTTGGTCCAATGACCATTACAACTTTGATTCGTCAAACTGTAGAAGCTGCTGAAAAAGCTTTAGGTTAATTTAGTTTATTCACGTCAGCATCCTACCGTTTAACGAAAATGTTAGGAGCTCGTATGTTACTTTTCTTTCGGGATGAGTAGCGAATGCTACGCAAGACCAAAACGGTTGCACTAATTAAAGCAGTGGAATTGAACTAACGTATTTTTAGTAACTAGCCACTATCATGCTTTAAGCTACTGTTTTAGTCTTGCTCGTTATGCAGATGATCAAATAGTAATTATAAATTGTTGAGCTTATTTATGAGCTGCACCTTTCAATTGACCAAAGCCCCTGAACATTTACTTCAAGCCTTACATGAAGTCATTCCTCATTGTGAATTAATGGCACAACAGTTGCCAGAAACTCCAATTTCTTTATGGTTGATTCCACCTGTTTTTCCAACTGATCGATTGGATGACGAAGTTATTCGCCGTATCTGGAATGACACGCCGTATTGGATTTTCTGTTGGGCATCAGGCTTGGCGATGGCTCAGTGGATACTTGCAGAGCCGCACCATGTTAAAGATAAAGTGGTGTTAGATTTCGGAGCAGGTTCTGGTGTAGTGGCAATTGCTGCAAAAATGGCAGGAGCAAAACGCGTAATCTGCTGTGATATTGATCAGGTTAGTCTAAATGCTTGCCGTGAAAATGCTTTACTTAATGATGTAGAACTCGAATATTTAGATGATTTATATAAGGCTGAACAAGTCGATGTTTTACTTGCTGCCGATGTGTTATATGACCAATGTAATCGCTTTTTCTTAGATGAATTTTTAAAATTTGCACCAGAAGTATGGGTAGCAGATAGCCGTGTTAAAAATTTTAGTCATCCAAAATATGAAAAAATTGAAGAAAGAAGTGCAACAACTTGGCCAGATCTGGATGAAGCGAAAGAATTTAGAAATGTAAGTTTTTATAAGACGCTGTAAAAACAGCGTCTTTTTTTATGTTATGAACAAGTATAACGAACGACTTTTAATGTACTTGGACGTGCTTCAAGTGCTTGGCGTGTCGCATAATCTTCACCATTATTTAAGCTAGGTGTATTTGATAAGCCAAAAGAAGCGCGGGTTTCACCTAGTTGAATTCCGTAATGCTCATCTTTAGCTGGATTAGGAATTTCATTGATGCTTAAAATTGATAATTTATAAACTTTCTGAGCACCTAACACATTTTGACAAGCACGTTGCAATTTACGCTCATCAAGTTGCTGGTTACTACGACCAGCTAAAGTGTAAGCTAAAGTCGCTGAAGTTTTTGTTTGGTTTTCAATCTGGTAGCCAGTTGAACCATTATATTGTCGAGGCGTAGTCTGACATGCAGTTAAAATGAACATACTACTTAATGCCAAACATAGAATACTTTTATTCATCAGTATCGTCCTTATTTTCTTATATGAAGTATCTCATAAAATAGAAACGTTGTTGGAGCTTATTCACTAAGTTAGAGCTAACATTCACTTATGATATTAGCTCTAATTGAAGGATTTTAATGTTCTTTAATTTTTGAATGATGCTTGGTGTCTTTCATGAAGATATAAATCAGCAATGAAATGAAAATCATGATACTGACGTAAATAAAGAACCAAGATTCGTGCCCGGCTTCTTTAAAACTTAATGCAAAAAACTCGGCTGTACCACCAAATAAAGTATTCGCAATTGCATAAGGTAATGCGACGCCTAAAGCTCGAATATGTGCAGGGAAAAGTTCAGCTTTCACTACAGCATTAATTGATGTGTAGCCAGTTACCATGACTAGTCCACCTAAACATAACCAGAAAGCAGTCCAGTAGTTATGCGTGTTTGCAAGTGTATCAAACAAAATATAAGTGAATAAAACACCTGTAACCCCGAAGGCGATCATAAGCGGTTTACGGCCAATCCGATCTGATAAGGCACCTGCCAATGGCTGTAAGCACATAAAGATGAATAAGGCTAAAGTGGTAATTTGAGTAGCCTCAGGCTTGGTAAAACCAGAAGTATTCACTAAATATTTCTGTAAATAGGTGGTGTAAGTATAAAAAGCTAAAGTACCACCAGCAGTTAGGAATAATACAGTGAAGGCCTCTTTAGGATAATGTTTAAATAAAGCAAACATTCCTGATTTCGGCTGATCTGTTTCTGCTTGAGCGTTTTTAAAGGATTGAGTTTCCAATAAGCCACGACGAATACGGAACACCACAATAGCTAAAAGGGCTCCGATGAAAAACGGAACACGCCATCCCCAGTCATGCAGTTGTTCTTCGGTGAGTATCATTTGCAAGATGAGTAGTACGCATAAAGCTGTAAGCTGTCCTGCAATTAAAGTGACATATTGGAAGCTTGAGAAAAAACCACGTCGATCTTTTTCTGCCATTTCACTTAAATACGTTGCACTTGCGCCATATTCACCGCCTACACTTAAGCCTTGAATTAAACGTGCAATAACCAAAAGCAATGGAGCAAATACGCCAATACTTTCGTAGGAAGGTGTAACAGCAATCAGTAGCGAACCGATACACATTAAAGTAACGGAAAGCGTAAGGCCCGCTTTACGTCCTTTACGGTCAGAATAGATCCCCATAATCCATGCGCCAATGGGACGCATAAGGAAACCCACTGCAAAAATAGCGGCAGCTTGAAGAAGTTGGGCGGTTTGACTTCCTTTTGGGAAAAATGCATGAGCAAAATAGAGCGTAAATGCGGCATATACATACCAGTCGTACCATTCGACAAGGTTACCGGCAGAACCGCCCAAAATTGATTTTAGACGGGTTTTTGTATCTAAATTAGAATGTGGAGTTGTTGCGGTAGAAGGTTGATCAACCATGATTCGCTCCATGTTTCGCTTGGGTTGAATGCTAAAAAAGAGAAGATTTATTCCGTTTTTACATATTATCTACAGGAGTATTTCACTTTATTTTTTTTATGTCTGTAAAACAATGTTTATTATTTAAGCAAAGGAATAAGTTGAATATTTATGTGATTTCAAATTAGCCGATCAGCATATTTTTATCTTCTAATTTCAATATTTTTCTTATTACTTTTTTCCATGCAGTAAAAAATTGATAAAGAATGGGTAATGTTTGGACGAAGAAACCCTATGCCACTTAAAAATAATGATATATTCCAAAGAAAATTTTAAATAAATACAGTTAGGCATGATGTTTTTGCATTGTGGGCTAGATGTGTGTGGAAAATGAAAGGGACATTCAGATGTCAAATTGCCCGAAAAAATATATTGTCGCTTTTGATCAGGGAACAACAAGCTCAAGAGCAATTGTTTTAGATCATGATGCGAACGTTGTCAGTATTGCTCAAAGAGAATTTACCCAGATTTACCCTCAGCCAGGTTGGGTTGAGCATGATCCTATGGAAATTTGGGCAACTCAAAGTGCTGTATGGGTCGAAGCATTGGCTCAAGCTGGCATCAAGAGTGAGCAAGTTGCGGCAATTGGAATTACAAACCAACGGGAAACCACCATTGTCTGGGACAAAAAAACAGGAAGACCTATTTACAATGCGATTGTTTGGCAAAGCCGACAAACAACCGAAATATGCAATCAATTGTATAAAGCAGGTTGGCAAGAATATATCCGTAAGACCACCGGTTTAGTCATTGATCCATATTTCTCGGCCACAAAAATTAAATGGATTTTGGATCACGTTGAAGGCAGCCGTGAGCGTGCTGAGCGGGGAGAGTTATTATTCGGTACGGTGGACACTTGGCTCATTTGGAAACTAACTAATGGTGCTGTTCATGTCACTGATTTTACCAATGCATCTCGAACCATGCTGTTTGATATCGAAAAGCTTGAGTGGGATGAAAAACTTTTACAAGCTTTAGATATTCCTAGAGCAATATTGCCGGAGGTTCGTAGTTCATCTGAGGTTTATGGATATACACATACCATTAGTGGACAAGAAGTAGGGATCCCGATTGCCGGAATCGCGGGTGATCAGCAGGCTGCGCTTTTTGGTCAAATGTGTGTTGAGTCGGGACAGGCTAAAAATACCTACGGTACCGGCTGTTTTCTACTCATGAATACGGGTAAAAAGATTGTACGTTCAGAGCATGGATTACTCACAACTATTGCATGTGGTGCGAGTGGTGAGGTGAACTATGCCTTAGAGGGTGCCGTATTTAATGGTGGTTCTTGTGTACAGTGGTTACGCGATGAATTAAAGGTTATTAAGAATGCTAAGGATTCCGAGCTTTATGCAACACGTGTAAAGGATAATAATGGTGTATATGTAGTACCTGCTTTTACCGGGTTAGGAGCACCGTATTGGGACCCGACAGCTCGCGGCGCAATTTTTGGTCTGACGCGTGGGGCTAGTATTGAACATATTATCCGCGCAACTCTAGAGTCTATAGCCTTTCAAACTCGAGATGTTTTAGATGCCATGCAACAAGATGCAGAAGAAGAGCTTCGTACACTCCGTGTCGATGGAGGAGTAACGGAAAACAATTTCTTGATGCAATTTCAGGCCGATATTTTAACGACACCGGTAGAGCGTCCAATAATGAAAGAAACTACAGCATTGGGTGCAGCTTTCCTGGCAGGGCTGGCAACTGGTTTTTGGCAAGATCTTCATGAGTTAAGAAATAAATCTGCCATAGAAAAAGTATTTGAACCGAAAATGCCTTATGAACAAGCTGAACTTATTTATAAAGGTTGGCTAAAAGCAGTTAAGCGTAGTCAAAATTGGGCAGAGGATTGAACTTTTTCTTAACTAGTTGAATTCAACAGTAGGGTAGTCAATGGATAGTTCAATGCTAGAGGATGCAAAATTGATTATTCTACTTTTTTGATTGTTGTTTCATCAATTTGATGTTTTAATTTTTATAAGATCAACAATAAAAAGAACATGAGAAATGAAAGTACAACCTAATGATTGTTCAAAAATATATGATCTTGCCGTAATTGGTGGCGGTATTAATGGTGTTGGTATTGCCAATGATGCAGCAGGGCGCGGATTATCGGTATTTTTATGTGAAAAAGATGATTTAGCCAGCCATACCTCATCTGCTAGCAGCAAATTAATTCATGGCGGCCTACGTTATTTAGAACATAAAGAATTCAGGCTGGTCAGAGAAGCATTAGCAGAGCGTGAAGTATTGCTAGCTAAAGCGCCACATATTATTAAACCAATGCGTTTTATCATGCCTCATCGACCCCATTTACGCCCTGCATGGCTAATTCGAGCAGGTCTATTTTTTTATGATCATTTGGGAAAACGAGAAAAATTATTAGGATCAAATCTCATTTATTTCAAAGAAGACAGCCCTTTAAAACCAGCGATAACACGTGGTTTTGAATATTCTGACTGTACTGTAGATGATGCGCGTCTTGTGGTGTTAAATGCACTACAAGCTAAAGAGAAAGGGGCAAAAGTCGTTACACGTACACGTTGTGTTAAGGCTTATAGACAACAGGAATTGTGGCATCTGGAGTTACAAAGCGGAGCTGAGTTTTATCAGATACGTGCGAAAGCTATTGTAAATGCGGCGGGACCTTGGGTTGAAGAAATTATTAGTGAAAACCTGGGATTAAGTTCGCCTTATCAAATTAGGCTTATACAAGGAAGTCATATTGTTGTGCCAAAATTATATGACTGCCATAAGGCCTTTATTATGCAAAACGAAGATCGACGGATCGTTTTTGCAATTCCTTATTTAGAAAAATATACCCTCATTGGTACAACAGATCAGGAATACACAGGTGATCCACAAAAAGTAGAGATTACTGATGTGGAAATTGATTACCTTTTGACAGTGACAAATTCACATTTTAAAAAGCAGTTGACGCGAGCTGATATTGTAAGTCAGTACTCGGGGGTGCGTGCTTTATGTGATGATGAGTCGGATAATCCATCTGCAATTACACGCGACTATACTTTGGCTCTACAGGCAGAAGATAAAACCACACCATTGCTCTCAGTGTTTGGGGGCAAGATTACAACTTACCGAAAGTTAGCCGAAGCTGCTTTAGAACATCTGGCTCCTTTTTTTAATGACATGGCAGAGGAGTGGACTGCAGATGAAGCATTACCTGGCGCCGAAAACTGGACCACACTAGATGATTTAATCAATCAGATTAAAACACGTGTAAGTAGAATTTCTGACGCACTTGCCAACCGTTGGGCTCATGCATATGGCACAAGAGTGTGGAATATGCTTAAAGAGCGAAATGCTATAGAACAATTGGGTCAACATTTTGGCCATGATTTGTTTGAGTGTGAAGTCAGATATTTGTGTGAATATGAATGGGCTCACACAGCAGAAGATATACTTTGGCGCAGATCTAAATTAGGTTTGGCATTTGATGAAAAACAGGTAAAAGTTTTAGAAGCCTATTTATCAGAACGTCGATTAAAAGACGATGCCGCATAATAAAAAAGGTCGCACATGGCGACCTTTTTTATATAGAGCAATTAGAAGCCAGTTTTTACAGCTTCAAGTAAAGCTGCTTGACGTTCTTTTAATGCTTTAGGTAAGCGTTCGCCAAGTTTATTGAATAACTCAGTGTGGCTTTCAATTTCAGTAACCCACTGGTCTTTATCTTGATTTGTGATGAGGTCAAATTGTTCTTTAGTGAACTCAGTGCCTTCCCAATTCAAGTCTTCATATGTTGGAACAAAACCGATAGGTGTTTCAACAGCGTTCGCACGACCTTCACAACGATCAATGATCCACTCAAGAACACGCATGTTTTGACCGAAACCAGGCCATACGAAGTTGCCTTCAGCATCACGACGGAACCAGTTTACATTGAAGATTTTTGGTAATTTGTTGCCAGAAGCTTCAGCTTTTTCACTTACTTTCGCACCAAGGTTTAACCAGTGGTCAAAGTAGTCAGCCATGTTATAGCCAGCAAATGGAAGCATCGCGAATGGGTCACGGCGAACAATACCTTGTTGACCAACAGCAGCAGCAGTAGTTTCAGAACCCATAGTTGCCGCTTTATATACACCGTCAACCCAGTCGAAAGCTTCAGAAACTAAAGGTACTGTATCTGCACGACGACCACCGAAGATGAATGCAGAAATTGGAACACCTGCTGGGTTTTCCCAATCAGCGTCGATAGATGGACATTGACCTGCTGCAACAGTGAAACGAGCGTTTGGATGTGCTGCTTTTTCGCCGTTTACGTGAGGTTGACCTTTCCAGTTAGTTAAGTTTGCTGGAACTTCTTTAGAAAGACCTTCCCACCATACTTGACCATCGTCAGTTACTGCTACGTTTGTATAGATAACGTCTTTGTGAAGAGTTGCCATACAGTTCGGGTTAGTTTTGGTATTTGTACCAGGTGCTACACCGAAGAAACCAGCTTCAGGGTTAATTGCATATAAGCGACCATCTTCACCTGGTTTAATCCAAGCAATATCGTCACCTACAGTTTCGATTTTCCAACCTTCATAACCTGCTGGTGGAATTAACATTGCAAAGTTTGTTTTACCACAAGCAGACGGGAATGCAGCAGCGATGTAGTGTTTTTCACCTTGAGGGTTAGTTACACCAAGAATAAGCATGTGTTCAGCTAACCAACCTTGTTCGCGTCCCATGACAGAAGCGATACGAAGAGCTAAACATTTTTTACCAAGTAACGCGTTACCGCCGTAACCAGAACCGAAAGACCAGATTTCGCGAGTTTCTGGGTAATGAACGATATATTTCTCTGGGTTACAAGGCCAAGCAACATCTTTTTGACCTTCAGCAAGTGGAGCGCCTACTGTATGTACGCAAGGAACAAACTCGCCATCTGTACCTAATACGTCATAAACTGCTTTACCCATACGTGCCATTTTGCGCATGCTAACAGCTACATAAGGAGAGTCAGTTAACTCGATACCAATGTGAGCAATATGACTACCTAAAGGACCCATAGAGAAAGGAACAACGTACATGGTACGGCCTTTCATTGAACCTTCAAATAAACCATTTAATTTTTCACGCATAACAGCTGGATCTTCCCAGTTGTTTGTCGCACCAGCATCTTCTTTATTTTGAGAGCAGATGTAAGTACGATCTTCAACACGCGCAACGTCAGATGGGTCAGAATTTGCAAGATAAGAACCAGGATGTTTTTCTTGGTTTAATTTCTGCATGGTGCCGTTAGCGATCATCAAGTCGATTAGACGTTGATACTCTTCTTCGCTTCCGTCACACCATTCGATTTTTGCTGGTTTGGTTAAGTTTGCAATTTCTTCAACCCATGCTATAAGCTTAGGATGACGAACGAATTCTGGTGCGTTCACTGTGGTCATGGTGAGGCCTATTCAAAATATGTACAACGTACAAGTCATTCATTGGGATACAATGAAAGATCAAATAAAAAAGTGGCTGTATTAAAGCATAAAATCATAAAAAAAATAAGACTAAAGACTAACTAGCAGATATTTGGAGTTTTCTTTATTTTTTAATTAAAATCATATGTTTATATGTTTTTATAAGGTTTTTACTTTTATATTTTTATGTTATATGTATGTTATTTATCTAAATTATTTTATTTAAAATCAATAAATTATGGTTGAAAAAATTTTTTGAGAATTATTATTGATTATACAAATGAAGCTCATTCAAAATTTACATAAAGAGACTTTTAATAGGCGATTTTATATACAAAATAGAATAAAGAACTGACTTTACGATAATAAAATGCGGCCTTTGAAACCTCTTTCAATCATCTATAACGAAAAATCAGGATTTCATGCTTCAAAACATGAAGACGTCTATGAGCAGCTCATGACTGTATTTACAGAATATGGTTTTGAAATACAAGTATTTGAATTAAATGAAAATACATTATTTGATGATTTGATAAATAATGTTATTCATCGACATTCACAAAATGAAAATACAGGAGTGGTTGTTGCGGCAGGAGGAGATGGTACTTTAAATGCGGTTGCAACTAAACTTAAAAATACTTCTATTCCCATGGGAATTCTGCCTTTAGGGACTTTTAATTATGTTGCTAAAGTTTTAGAGATTCCGTTAGACCTTTTAGAGGCAGCAGAGGTTATTGCAACAGGTAAACCTAGGTCAGTACATGTAGCAGCTATTAATGATCATATTTATCTAAATAATGCCAGTTTAGGTTTATATCCTCTTTTTATCAAAAAACGCGAACTCTACAATAAATATTTAGGAAGACTGCCTTTACATGCCTATACCTCAGCTTTAGATGTTTTATTGAGAGAAAATAAATCAATGAAGCTTTCTATAACTGTAGATGGCAAGAAATATCCAGTTAAAGCGCCGCTTATTTTCTTTGGAAATAACCAATTGCAACTATGTGATATGAAGCTCAGAATTGCAGAATGTGCAGCACAGGGAAGAGTCGCTGGAGTTGTAATTACAAAAAGTGATAAGCTGAGTTTACTAAATATGCTTTGGCAATGGGTTCAAGGTAAAGTTGAAGATGCACAAGATGTATATAGTTTTTGTGCTGATCATGTCATTGTTGAATGTGCAAAGAAAACCAAACTCACAGTGGCCTTAGATGGAGAAATCATAGAGATGAAACCTCCTTTAAATTTCACTGTAGAAAAAAATGCTTTAAATATTATGGTGCCGAATGTTACTACATCTGTCTGATTTACACTTTGGGACAGAAAAAAAAGAGTGTTTAGAGGCAATAAGAGATTTTTGTATTCAGCAACAGCCTGAAGTGATTGTTGTGAGCGGCGATATTACTCAACGCGCCAAATATGAACAATTTTTTAAATGTCGACAGTATTTAGATAGCCTCAATATTCCTTATCTTGTGGTGCCTGGTAACCACGATATACCTTTGTATCATGTCTGGAACCGTTTTTTTTCTCCATTTACCCGTTATAGATATTTTTTTGGTGAATTAGAGCCGACTTTAGAAACTGAACATTTTTATATTGTTGGGGTGAATAGTATACGTCGTCGTTATCATACGCGTGGGCATATTTCGATTGAACAAATTCAAGCTACTTATGAGCGCTTAGACAGAGGACCTAAAAATAAAATAAAGCTAGTTGTTTTTCATCAACCCTTTTATACGCCCCCTGATAATAAGCATGGAATAAAAGATTGTCCGGTTCTGGGTAAAATCGCTTTAGAAAAGTGGAGTACAACTGGTCTATTTGGAATGTTACATGGGCATCTCCATAAAACAGCTATATATGATTTAACTCAGATTTATTCTTTAAAAATAGATCATCCAATTTTTGATATACATGCAGGTACAGCAACTTCTACTCGCTTATATCATCATAATCCAAATAGCTTTAATACAATTTCAAATGAAGGAAAAATTCAGCATTATTGGTTTAATTACGATTTAAAGATTTTTCAATTAATTTAATTTATAAAAATTCTATAAGACACTTAACTTATGAGTAGATTGATAAAATTTTATCCATTACAATGCTTAAGCTAAAAATTCTATATATGGGGAATAGGAAAACATTTTAAATGTTTTATCATTTTAAAAAATAATATTAATGCATAAAAAGATTTTGACTATATAAAAAGCCGTGCTTTTTAACTAGCTATAATATGGATTTAGTTTTTTATGTTCTTTAATAATATTTTATTAAAATGAGTCTCTATTTGACTTAATATTTTAGAAAAACTTAATAATTATTTGAAATTTCATGGTGGAAAAATGGTACAAGTATCATTAATGGCAAATAATGCTTCAAAAAATAATACAGTTGATATTAATGTTGGCCAAACAAAAAATATTGTAATAGATCCGAAGGTAATCGCAAAAATTGATATTAATCCAGAAAAAATTGCTTCAATAACAAGAGATGGTAATAGTGCGGTTATTCATCTAAAAGATGGGACTGAAATTGTTTTAGAGAACTTTTTTATTAGTGAAAATCCACAAATTCTTTTAAATGAAGGGCAGACTTATTGGACTGCTAATTTAGCTGAAGATGCTACAGGACAGACCACTGTTAATTATTTAGAATTAAAAGAGATACCAAAATATATAGACGCTTCATCTTCTGTACCTATCTGGTCTTGGGTTGTTAGTGCTTTAGCTGGTGCAGGGACAGTTGCATTATTATCTCAGCAAGACGCCAAAGATAAAACACCTCCGGAACCAGGTAAATTGTCTTTCCAAAATCTTTTAGATTCAGGGGAGTTAACACAAGATCAGATCACGAATGATAACAAGTTTAATTTAAAACTCAGCGGACAGGAAAAGGGAAGTAGCGTAACGTATTTAATCTCTACCGATGAAGGTAAAACCTGGCAGGAGACGACATTAAATCAAAAAGATTTAGCTGATGGTATTTATCTTTATAAAGCTGTAGTGACAGACGCTGCTGGCAATACCTCGGAAACGGCTGTACAAAAAGTGGTTGTGGATACTACCGCGCCGCAAGCAGGTGAACTGACTTTATCTGACTTGAGTGATACAGGTGTTTCAGCCACAGATCAGATCACGCAAGATAAAAACTTCAATTTAAAGCTTGAAGGACAGGAAAGCGGCAGCCGAGTAACATATTTGGTCTCTACCGATGAAGGAAAAACTTGGCAAGATACAACGGTCGCTCAAAAAGATTTAACTGATGGTGTTTACCAATATAAAGCTGTAGTGACAGACACTGCCGGCAATACCTCGGAAACGGCTGTACAAAAAGTGGTTGTGGATACTACCACACCACAAGCAGGTGAACTGACTCTATCTGACTTGAATGATACAGGCGTTTCAGTAACAGATCAGATCACACAAGATAAAAACTTCACTTTAAAGCTTGAAGGACAGGAAACTGGTAGCCGAGTAACATATTTAGTTTCCACTGATGAAGGAAAAACTTGGCAGGAAACCACGGTAGCCCAAAAAGATTTAACTGATGGTGTTTACCAATATAAAGCTGTAGTGACAGACGCTGCTGGCAATACCTCGGAAACGGCTGTACAAAAAGTGGTTGTGGATACTACCATACCACAAGCAGGTGAACTGACTCTATCTGACTTGAATGATACAGGCGTTTCAGTAACAGATCAGATCACGCAAGATAAAAACTTCAATTTAAAACTGGAAGTACAGGAAACTGGTAGCCGAGTAACATATTTAGTTTCTACCGATGAAGGAAAAACTTGGCAGGAAACCACGGTAGCCCAAAAAGATTTAACTGATGGTGTTTACAAATATAAAGCTGTAGTGACAGACGCTGCCGGCAATACCTCGGAAACGGCTGTACAAAAAGTGGTTGTGGATACTACCGCACCGCAAGCAGGTAAACTCACTTTATCTGATTTGAATGATACAGGTGTTTCAGCAACAGATCAGATTACGCAAGATAATGGTTTTACTTTAAAGCTAGCTCAACCGATTGTGATTGGGGAACAAGCCGCTTTACTAGACCACTATGAAGTTTCAAAAGATGAAGGAAAAACTTGGCAAGAGACAACAGCTGATCAAAAAGATTTAGCTGATGGTATTTACCAATATAAAGCTATAGTGACAGACCTCGCAGGCAATATCTCAGAATCTGCTATACAAAAAGTTATTGTAGATAATTCCTTAAATGTTGAATCAACCACAGTGATTGTAAAGCCGATTACTGAAGACAATACAATAAGTCTAGTTGAAAAAGATCAAGTTATTTCTATAAGACTTGAAATAGCTAATTTACCCACAGATTTAAATAGCTCACTGACATCAGTAAATACGACATTAGACAATGTTACTTATAATTTTCATTTTGATGAAGTCACGCAAGAATGGGTTACTGAAATTCCAGCAGAGTTTCTTTGGTCAGTAGAGCCGCAAACCAATATATCAATTGAGATTAGTCTTACTGATCAAGCTGGCAATACAGCCATTATCAAACATACCCAAAATTATAATGTGGATCATACTCCGAATTCACCAACCCTAGATTCACTGACTTTCAACAATATAGATGGAGCTATCATTTCAGGTAGTGCATATAAAGGAAGTAAGGTCGATATCTACAATAAAAATGGTGATTGGCTTGCAAGTACAATAACTAATGAAGAAGGTAAATTTACTTTACAAGATCTTTCAATTAACTCAAATCAAGAAGTTTACGCAGTCGCTACTTATAATGGTTATAGTAGTGAAAATTCATCAATTGGGCTAGTTACTGAAGTTCCAGCTATTAGTATTACACGAATTAGTCCAGAAGGCGTGATTAGTGGTTATGCGACTGAAGGTAGTCATTTTATTGTAAAAGATCAGAATGGAAATATTCTACAAGAATTTAATTCTAATGTATTTGATAGCTCTGGTATTACACCATTTAGTGTAATGGCATTAGGCGAATTAAGACCATTTATTTTGTCCCTCGATCAGCCTTTAGAGGAAGGGGCTCAAATTATTATCACTACAGATAAAGATAATATTTCAGGCCATCCACAATATATTACTGCAGACTATACTCCAGCAGTATTTTTAGAAACTCCACAATTTGATATTAGTGGTGAAACTTTATCAGTACATGTTAATGAACCTAACAGCTTTATTCGTGCATTTTCTGGAGAAGGCAATTTAATTGCTACCGGTTTTACCGATGAGCAAGGCTTTGCAAGTTTACAAGTGTTCCAATTTTTAAAAGAAAGCGAAACGGTTACTGTACAAGTAGTAGATAAAAATCAAAATACGAGTGAAACCCTAATCGAGGTTCCAAACTTTGCTTATATTCCACATATTGAACGTATTACACAAGAAGGCTTAATTTCAGGAGTTGCTGAAGATAATAGTACGGTAATTGTACGTGATGCTGACGGCAATGAATTAGGAAAGGTTACATTAGGTGATGAAAATAGTTGGAGTGACTTTAGTCATTTTAGCTTGAATGTAAACCGCCCTTTAATTGATGGAGAGAAAATTTCCGTTCAAATTATTGATAATAAAGGGTTAATGAGTCCTGAGCAAAATATCATCGTAGATCTGACTCCTCCATCTGCTCCAACGGAGTTAAATTTCAATGATGCTGGTGATTTAGTTTATGGTCATGCAGAACCTTTCTCTGAAATTTTAGTTAAAGATGGGCAAGGAAATATTCTTAATAAATGGTTTTGGAATAACTGGACCGATGAGAGTGGAAGTTTCTCAATAGAACTAGGTACATTTTTAACCAATGCTGAGACAGTTTATGTCACGGCTACCGATGTAAATGGAAATGTAAGTTTAGCAGCTCAGATACAAGCGCCTAACTATGCTTTTGCCCCCCATGTAGATAGCTTTACTTCGGATGGCGTGATAAGTGGGCAAGCTGAAAATAATAGTACTCTCACTGTTAAAGATGCCAAAGGTGACGTTGTAGCTGAAATTAAAGTTGGTGAAGATAACGGTTGGAATGGATCAAGTTATTTTAAACTCCAGCTTGATCGTCCTCTTGTCGATGGTGAGCAGTTTTTCTTATCAATTAAGGATGCACGTGGGCAAGTAAGTGCTGATACTGTAATTACCGCTGATACGGTTGCTCCTACACCAGCCAGCAATTTAGTTTTCTCAGAAGATGGTTCATATCTTACGGGTGTAGCAGAACTGAATACTACGATTCAGGTTTTTGATCATAATGGTCAGCTAGTGAATATATGGAATAACACCATTAACTCTGACGGTACATTTACTATTTACTTAGGTAGTAACAATTTACATGGAGAAGCATTCACAGTCACTGTTAAAGACCAAGCCGGAAATGTGAGTGAGGCTATTTCAATAAATGCGCCGCTTGACGATATTGCACCGAATCCAATTAAAAATATTTTACTTGATGCAAATGGTCAAAACTTTACAGCACAAGCAGAAGCAAATAGTCAGATCGAAGTTTTTGATTCATTGGGTAATCAGACAGGTTGGGGTTCTACAGATAGTGCAGGTAATGCTTCTGGTTCTTTCAATCAAACTTATTTACACGGTGAGGAACTCAATTTTTGTTGTTATAGATCGAGCAGGTAATCGCAGTATCGAATTTAAGCAAAATGCTTTAATTGATACCATTGCACCAAATCCGATTGAAAATATCATCTTCAACGAAAATGGCCAAAGTTTTACAGCTCAGGCAGAAGCCGGAAGTTCTATTGATGTATTAGATCAGACTGGAAATAAGATTGGTTTTGGTTACACCGATAGCTCAGGTAATGTATCGGGTTATTTTCAGCAAGTTTACTTACACGGTGAGGAACTTACTTTTGTCGTGATCGATCGAGCAGGTAACCGCAGTGCAGAGGTCAAGCAGAGTGCTTTGAATGATGACGTTGCACCAAATCCGATTGAAAATATTGTATTAGATCTCAATGGTCAGAACTTTACAGCTCAGGCAGAAGCAAATAGCCAAATTGAAATCAAAAATAATAACGGTGACGTCGTAGGTTATGGATCAGCAGATAGTGCAGGTAATGTTTCAGGATATTTGTATCAAGTGCATTTACATGGCGAAGAGCTCACTTTTATTGTAGTTGACCGAGCGGGTAACCGCAGTACAGAGGTCAAGCAGAATGCCTTGATTGATGATATTGCGCCAAATCCGATTGAAAATATTATATTAGATATCAATGGTCAAAACTTTACAGCGCAAGCAGAAGCAAATACTCAAATTGAAGTTAAAAATGCTGTTGGTGAGATTGTAGGTTCAGGTTATGTGGATGGCGCTGGTAACGTGTCAGGTTATTTATATCAAGTCTATTTACATGGAGAAGAGCTCACTTTTGTTGTCGTTGACCGAGCTGGTAACCGCAGTACAGAGGTCAAGCAGAATGCCTTGATTGATAATATCGCACCAAATCCGATTGAGAATATTTTACTTGATGCAAACGGACAGAACTTTACAGCTCAGGCAGAAGCAAACACTCAAATTGAAGTCAAAAATACTGCTGGTGAAGTCATAGGAACTGGTTCAACCGATAGCATGGGTAATGTTTCTGGTTACTTCTATCAGGTCTATTTACATGGTGAAGAACTCACTTTTGTTGTAGTTGATCGAGTGGGTAACCGCAGTACAGAGGTCAAGCAGAATGCCTTGATTGATGACATTGCTCCGAATGCGATTGAAAACATTATCTTTAATGAAAATGGTCAAAACTTTACAGCGCAAGCAGAAGCAAATAGCAAAGTTGAAGTTAAAAATGCTGCGGGTGAGGTTGTAGGTTCTGGTTATGTGGATAGTGCTGGTAATGTGTCAGGTTACTTGAATCAAGTTTATTTAAAAGGTGAGGAGCTCACTTTTGTTGTGATTGATCAAGCTGGTAATCGTAGCATTGAAGTAAAACAAACAGCCTTTCTTGATAATACAGCACCGGAAAATGCGACTAATTTAGTATTTAGTGAAGATGGCTCATATCTAAGTGGTATGGCTGAGCCAAATGCGACGATTCAAATATTTGATCAGTATGGTCAATTATTAAATCAGTGGAATAATAATGTTAATTGGGACGGAACATTTAACATCTATTTAAACAGTAACTACATGCATGGAGAAGTATTTAAAGTAGTTGTAGTTGATCAGGCTGGTAATTTGAGTGGTGAGGTTACTGTAAAAGCACCGCTTGATGATATTGCTCCTGTAGCTGCAAGTGATCTGGTCTTTAATGAAGATGGTTCATCCCTTTCTGGTGTAGCTGAGCCAAATACCTTCATCCAGATTTTTGATCAAAATGGTCAGCAGATGAATACGTGGAGTCAGAGTGTAAATGCTGATGGTACATTTACTATTTTTTTCGGTACTTACAATTTACAGGGTGAAGAGTTTACAGTCATTGTTAAAGACCTTGCTGGAAATGTGAGTGAAGCTGTTTCAGTTAAGGCGCCGCTTGATGATATTGCCCCAAATCCGATTAAAAATATTGTATTTGATGCAAATGGCCAAAGCTTTACGGCACAAGCAGAAGCAAATAGTCAGATTGAAATTTTTGACTCATTTGGTAGTCAGATAGGTTGGGGTTCTACCGATAGCACTGGTAATGTGACGGGTTACTTCTATCAAGTGTATTTACATGGAGAAGAATTAACGTTCGTTGTTATAGACCGAGTAGGTAACCGTAGTGATGAAATGAAGTTAAATGCTTTGATGGATACCATTGCACCAAAGCCGATTGAAAACATCATCTTTAATGAAAATGGGCAAAATTTTACAGCACAAGCAGAAGCAAATAGTTTTATTAGTGTCAAAAATGCTGCGGGTGAGTTTGTTGGCTATGGTTATGTCGATAGTACTGGTAATGTGTCAGGTCACTTCAATCAGGTTTATTTAAAAGGTGAGGAACTCACTTTTATTGTTATAGATAAAGCAGGTAATCAAAGTATTGAATTTAAGCAAAATGCTTTAACTGATGATATTGCACCAAATCCGATTGAAAACATCGTCTTAAATGAAAATGGTCAAAACTTTACAGCGCAAGCAGAAGCCGATAGCCGAATCGAAGTTAAAAATACTGAGGGTGAGGTCGTAGGTTCTGGTTATGTAGATAGTATTGGTAATGTGTCAGGTTCTTTTAATCAAGTCTATTTACATGGAGAAGAGCTTACTTTTGTTGTAGTTGACCGAGCAGGTAACCGCAGTACAGAGGTCAAGCAGAATGCTTTGATTGATGATATTGCGCCAAATCAAATTGAGAATATTGTTTTTGATGTAAATGGTCAGTACTTTACGGGGCGTGCTGAAGCAGATACTCGAATTGAAGTACTAGATCAATTTGGCAACCGCGCTGGTTGGGGATATGTTGATAGCCAAGGTAACGTGATAGGTTATTTCAATCAGGTTTATTTACATGGAGAGGAATTAACTTTCATCGTTGTAGATATAGCTGGTAACCGAAGTGTTGAAGTTAAGCAAAATGCTTTAATTGATAATGTTGCACCAGCAGCAGCTACAAATATTACTTTAAGCTCAGATGGATTGCTTTTTGGTGAGGCTGAGCCAAATGCAACGATTGAAATTATTGATCAATATGGTGCAGTTATCACAACAACTGATGTTGGATATGGTGGGGTCTTTAATCAATGGATCAATTTGAGTCAATACCAGACACAAAATTTAAGTATCGTTGTCAAAGATCAAGCAGGTAACCGCAGTGAAGTTGTTAATGAAATAGTACCTTTATTTACCAACTCACCAATTGCTGCAACAGAGCTAAAATTGGATGTAAATGGCCATATTCTTACAGGTAAGGCGACAGCAGGAATGACGATTGTTGTCACATCTACTGATGGTCAGATCATTAATGGAGAATGGAGCAGTATAGTTAATGAAGATGGTAGTTTTGCTATTAAGTTAAATAGCTATTATCTACATGGACAGACGTTACTAATTCGAGTTTATGACCAGAATACATATCAATACAGCCCAATCACTGAACTTATTGCGCCATTAGACAATATTGCTCCAGTGATTAATGAGGTAGCGATTAGTAACGACGGTCATGAGATAACTGGACATGCTGATTCAAAAGTAATTATTAAAGTAATAGATGCGGATGGAGATTTACGAGCAGAATTTCAAATGGAGGAAGCTGGATATTTCAATGTTGGTATGTATCCACCTGTATTACGTGGAGAGCAATTATTTATCACGGCAACGGATTTAGCTAAAAATATAAGTACGCCATTTAATATTACTTTTAATGCAGATATTAATGCACCACCATCAGCAGATCATGTTGTTTTATCTGAAAATGGTTTCTTCATTGAGGGAACTGCTACACCAAATAGTGAGATGCATATTTTTGATGTGTATAGTAATTATATTGGCGGTGGTTCTGTAGATGAAACTGGATATTTTAATATCCAGTTATACTCACCTCAGGTGAATGGACAAACTTTACGTGTTGTTGTGGAACATAATGGGTATCAAAGCGTTTATACAGAAATTAAGGCACCGATAGACATCGTTGCGCCAAATGCAGCAACACAACTTGTATTGGAAGAAGGAAATATACTTTCTGGGGAGGCTGAAGCATATTCAACTGTTAATATTTTCGATGCTAATAATAATTTAGTTGGTCAGACTACTGTGGGAAGTAGTGGTACTTTCTGGGTGCAATTATGGTCACAATATTGGCATGGTGAAACATTGACAGTAAAAGTAGTTGATGCCAATCAAAATATAAGTGTGGGCTCAACGATTGTTGCTACGAATGATACAACAGTACCGAATGTAGCCACACAACTTGCCATAAATGGATTGGGAGAGCTCGCGGGACATGCAGAAAGTAGAGCTATCCTTGAAGTTATATATCATTTTGCTGATCAAGAATCTTCTGTAACTTCTGTAATAAGTACGACGGTTATGGTTGATGGAACTTTCTCTGTTTATATGTATGAGAATGCAACATCATTTGATCTTACTGTTATTGATCGTGCTGGAAATCGTAGTGAAACTATCAATAAAGCAATTAGTGATTTAACTACAATCACTGTTGATCAGTTTAAAGGTGATTCTGCTGATAATACTTATATAGTTGATCATATAATTGATTTTGTTCAAGAATATATTGTTGAGCCGTATGCAATATATAAAGATGTCTGGATTGATAATAGCTATACATATCCAGAATGGGTCACTGAAGGTCATTACGAACAGATATGGTTTGTTGATGGTTATTATGATTCCCAATTGGTCACAAGTGGTTATTCAACTGTACAAAATGTTTATCAAAATCAGAATGGTATAACTTATATTGATAATGGCATGGCAGATGGCGATTATAGTCGATATGAACAACAATATTATGATTTTGCGAATGGACAATGGCAAGAAGGTTATGAATTGACCTATATACGTTCAGAAGAAGGCTGGGTTGATACTAGTCATTATGAAGACGTTTATGTTGATACAAGTCATTATGAAGATGTTTGGGTAGATACTAGCCACTATCAAGATGTTTTCGTAGAAAGCGGTTATTGGGAGAACCAACTTGTTGAATCAGGCTATCGAGATGTTGATTTTGGTGGACACGATAAAATAATTAGCTCTGTGAGTTATAGTCTGGTTGGATATTCTGATTGGTCGACAGGTCTAGAAAGCGGGCGTTATGTAGAAGACTTGGAACTGGTTGGTTCTGCTCATCTAAATGCAACAGGTAATGCTTTAGATAATCTTTTAACAGGTAACTCTGGTAATAACGTTTTGAATGGGCGTGAAGGTAACGATACCTATATGACTAATGAAGGTACTGATTCCATACTGTTCCAATTGCTAAATAGCCAAGATGCGACTGGCGGGAATGGACATGACACGGTGTTAGATTTTACTTTAGGTGATATCAGAACTGACCTTCAAGCTGATAAAATCGATTTAAGTGAACTATTAATTGACTATTCTAGAGATGTAAGCGCATTAGCTAAATTTATTACTGTAGAGCAAGATGCTGGGAACACGACTATTAGTCTTGACCGAGATGGCGAGGGTACAATGTTTAATAGTGTGTCATTGATAACTCTAAATCAAGTAAATACAACATTAGACGAATTACTAAATAACCAGCAAATCATTGTTTAATATAAATATTTAACTTTAGTAAAGAGGCTATGAAAATAGCCTCTTTTATTTTGTGCTTTAAATTTAATAAAAACTCTTCACAACCTGTTAAAAAATGACCAAAAAAATAGAATTTTTTTTCATTTTCCCCTTGAAGCCATTTTTTTCATCCCCACAAAAGTGACATCTAAATATTTTGTTATTGCTCTGGATTAAAGCAATAACGATTAATCAAAAAGACTAAGTCTGATGGAGTTAATTATGAGCAACATTCGTCCATTACATGATCGCGTTGTGATTCGTCGCGTAGAAGAAGAAACCAAAACTGCTGGCGGTATTTTATTGCCAGGTTCTGCTGCTGAAAAACCATCTCAAGGTGAAGTAATTGCAGTAGGCAATGGTCAAATCACTGATAACGGCGTACGTGCTTTGGATGTTAAAGTTGGTGACAAGGTGTTATTTGGTACTTATGCAGGTACAACAGTTAAAGTAAATGGTGAAGAACTCTTAATCATGAAAGAGTCAGACATCTTAGCTGTATTAGAAGGCTAATCGATCCATAACTCAATTCATTATCAGATTCAGTATTTAAAAAGATTCGGAGTTTAATATGTCAGCTAAAGACGTAAAATTTGGTGATTCAGCTCGCTCAAAAATGATTGCAGGGGTAAACGTACTTGCAGATGCGGTTAAAGTGACTTTAGGTCCTAAAGGCCGTAATGTTGTGATCGACCGCTCTTTCGGCGCGCCGCACATCACTAAAGACGGTGTAACTGTTGCAAAAGAAATTTCATTAAAAGACAAGTTTGAAAACATGGGTGCTCAACTTGTTCGTGAAGTTTCAAGCAAAACTAACGACATCGCAGGTGACGGTACAACAACTGCAACTGTACTTGCTCAAGCAATTTTAAATGAAGGTATCAAATCAGTAACTGCTGGTATGAACCCAATGGATTTAAAACGCGGTATCGACATTGCAGTAAAAACTGTAGTTGAAAATATCCGTTCTATTGCTAAACCAGCTGATGATTTCAAAGCAATTGAACAAGTAGGTTCAATCTCTGCTAACTCTGATACTACTGTTGGTAAACTTATTGCTCAAGCAATGGAAAAAGTAGGTAAAGAAGGCGTAATCACTGTAGAAGAAGGTTCTGGCTTCGAAGACGCATTAGACGTTGTAGAAGGTATGCAGTTTGACCGTGGTTATATCTCTCCGTACTTTGCAAACAAACAAGATACTTTAACTGCTGAACTTGAAAATCCGTTCATCCTTCTTGTTGATAAAAAAATCAGCAACATTCGTGAATTGATTTCTGTTTTAGAAGCAGTTGCTAAAACTGGTAAACCACTTCTTATCATCGCTGAAGATGTTGAAGGTGAAGCGCTTGCAACTCTTGTTGTAAACAACATGCGCGGTATCATCAAAGTATGTGCTGTTAAAGCTCCTGGTTTCGGTGACCGTCGTAAAGCAATGCTTCAAGACATCGCGATCTTGACTGGCGCAACAGTTATTTCTGAAGAAGTTGGTATGTCTTTAGAACAAGCAACTCTTCAAGATTTAGGTACAGCGCACAAAATCACTGTTTCTAAAGAAAACACAGTTATTGTTGACGGTGCTGGTGATGCTGCTGCTATCGCTGAGCGTGTTCAACAAATCCGTGCTCAAATCGAAGAATCTACTTCAGAATATGACCGTGAAAAATTACAAGAACGTGTTGCTAAGTTAGCAGGCGGTGTTGCTGTAATTAAAATCGGTGCAGCAACTGAAGTTGAAATGAAAGAGAAGAAAGACCGCGTAGACGACGCACTTCACGCAACTCGTGCAGCAGTTGAAGAAGGTGTTGTTGCTGGTGGTGGTGTTGCTCTTGTTCGCGCTGTAAATGCTCTTGAAGGCTTAAAAGGCGCTAACGAAGATCAAACAGCTGGTATCAACATTTTACGCCGTGCGATTGAAGCTCCACTTCGTCAAATCGTTGCGAATGCTGGTGATGAGCCATCTGTAGTTATCAACGCTGTTAAGAATGGTGAGGGTAACTTCGGTTACAACGCTGCAACTGGCGAATATGGTGATATGTTAGAAATGGGTATCCTTGACCCAGCTAAAGTAACTCGTTCTGCACTTGAACACGCTGCTTCTGTTGCTGGCTTAATGTTAACTACAGAATGTATGATTACTGACATTCCTGAAGACAAACCAGCTGCTCCAGATATGGGCGGTATGGGTGGTATGGGCGGAATGATGTAATAACGCATCAACGCTTTAACCCAAAAAAATCCCTGCATTCGCAGGGATTTTTTTATTTTTCCAGTAATTTTAAGAATAAGTTAAGTTCAGTACCCTAAAATTAAAACAGGAACAGCAGCTAGAAGTTCCTCTTTTGTTACAACCATGCTTATCTATTTATAAGCATGGTTTTTTTTATCCAAATAAAATAATAAGCCAAGTTGCGACAATAATAGAAAGTGCAACAAACTGAGCGGCACTACCCATATCTTTCGCATTTTTGGAAAGTTGGTGTTTCTCGAGTGAAACTCGGTCAACCACTGCTTCAATGGCAGAGTTGAAGAGCTCAACAATGATGGCGAACAAACAGACAATAATCATCAGGGCATGTTCGCCGCGAGTTACATCAAGGAAAAAGCTGACAGGGATGAGTACAAGATTAATTAAAACAATTTGCCGAAATGCAGCTTCATTTTGGTAAGCAGCTTTAAATCCTGAAATTGAATAACTGGTGGCATTCAAGATGCGCTTTAGGCCACTTTTACCCTTATAGGGAGAATAACTATCCATTCACTTATATTTTTGACACTTTTCATGCATTATATAGTGCAGCCCTTAAAAAAATATTAAATCTTTTTTAAAGATTTTGACTTTATAACTCCATAGAGAAGAAGAGATGAAAAAACTATTTGTAGCCTTAGGACTTATCATGGGTAGCTTGCATATAAGCTATGCAGAACCAGCTTCAGCTCAACAAGTACCTGGATATTACCATCATCAATTCGGTAATTATCGGATAACTTCCTTGCTCGATGGCACTATTTATCTAGATCCTAAATTGTTCAAAAATTTAAGTCCGGCTGAAAAAACTAAAATTTTAACGAAATATGCTGCTGTAAATGAAAAGGGGATTCAGACTTCAGTAAATGCCTTTTTAGTTGATGATGGTAAAAGTTTGACGCTTGTTGACAGTGGAGCTGCGAGTTGTTTTGGTCCACAGTTAGGTTCAATTGCTAAAAATCTTGAATTAGCGGGCTATCAACTTGCCAATGTGAAAACTGTTTTATTGACCCACTTACATCCAGACCATGTGTGCGGTATTGCTCAAAATGGAAAAGCCGTATTTCCTAATGCAACGATCTATGCTCATGAACGTGAAGCAGATTATTGGTTAGATCCAGCAAATGAAAAAACTGTACCAGCGGATAAAAAAGAAAATTATTTAGGTACTGTTAAAAACGTAAAAGCTGCACTTGCACCTTATCAAGCAAAAAAAGCATTCAAAACCTTTAAAGATGGTGATGTTATTCAAGGTTTTGAAGTAATCAATACACAAGGGCACACACCGGGACATCATAGCTTCCGTTTGAAGAGTAAAGGGCAACAAATTGTCTTTGTTGGTGATATTGTCCACTCACATTCTTTACAGTTTGATGCTCCAAAAACTGGGGTAGATTTTGATGTAAATTCAGAGCAGGCAATTAATACTCGTTTAAAAATGTTTGCTGAAATTTCAAATAAGCAACAATGGGTAGCTGCCCCGCATTTACCGTTCCCGGGAATTGGTCATGTGTATAAAGTGAATGCTGAGCAGTATCAGTGGATTCCTTTATATTTCAATAACAGTCTTGATAAATAAAAAAAACAGGGCATTCATTGCCCTGTTTTTTTATGAAGATTGAGTTATTTTGCAGCTTTTTCAAAATTAGTGACAGCTTCACGACCGAGTGCTGGGTCATCTGTAAAGACGCCATCAACACCTGCCTTGAAATAGGCTTCAAACTCTTTTAATGCACCAGATGGACAACGTTCTGCAGGTTTATCTGAGCTGCACTTTAACGGCGCTGGTAAGAAGTTATTTTCTGGTCGGAAAGTATAAGGATGTACTTTTAAGCCAGCCGTATGTGCATCAGAAATAAACGTACTAGTTTTATAAGAGCCATCATTATTAAAGGTCAGTATGTAACCTTTACTTGGTCCTACACCATTTGCATATTTGGCAACATCTTTTAACCCTTGTGCTGTGGCCAAATCTGCATAAGTTTTAGTGTCACCAGACTCTACGAAGTCTGCTGGTCGAGATGTTTTTGAATCGTATAGCTGAATAATTTGTGCATGTTTAAGCGTCTTATGAAGATCAAGCTCCCTTTTTAAATCTTTTAGATTCTGAACTTCAAAAGACTGTAAATAGACAGGTGCAATATCACGTGTATATTTATATTTGGCTAAGGTTTTTAGAAGAGTATCTTCCATTGCCAGATTTTGATTTTTAAAATAAGTCGGATGTTTCGTCTCAATATATAAACCTATAATTTTCCCTGTCTTTTTATAGTTAGCTTCGGCAAGCTCAATGATTTGTTCTAGAGTTGGGACAGGGTAAAGGTCATTATAAGCTGTGTTGGCTGGTCGAAACTCAGGAATACGTTCACGCGCTTTAAGCTGCTGTAATTCACTTAAAGTGAAGTCTTCCGTGAACCAACCAGTTAAGTCGACGCCATCAATATTTTTTGTTTTTTTACGGTCTGCAAACTGACTTAAAGTGCTTACATTGGTTGTTCCACCAATCTCATTTTCATGGCGGGCAACCAATACGCCATCTTTTGTAGAGACTAGATCAGGTTCAATGAAATCTGCGCCGTCATCAATCGCTTTTTGATATGAAGCTAAAGTATGTTCAGGACGTAAAGCGCTAGCGCCGCGGTGTCCTACTACTAGAATTTTAGGAAGTTGATATTCTGGCGTGGTTGGCGTCGTTTCAGTTTTATCGTCATCATTACAACCAACCAAGCTAATTAAACTTAAGCATAAAAGTGCTTTTCTAAACATAATTCTACTCATATTGTTTTAGTTGAAACGACTCAAGTTTCAGGGCCTTGTTTGACATGATCATGAAGAATTCATGAATTTTAAGTGACACTCGTTAACTGGTTTTTTATTGGTTTGTTGGAAATATTCAATCACGCTTTGTTTTTGTCTTAATTACATTTATTGTTTAATTCTACTTGTCTTTTTTATACCGCTCGTTGATCATCACAAGGTCTCGAAGCGGCATTTACTTCTGTTAATTAACGACATCATACCGAGCAGCCATGCTATCTAAATTTTTTATTCAACGCCCCATTTTTGCCAATGTATTGGCGATCATTGTTATGGCTTTCGGTATTTTTTCGGTCATGAATTTGCCTGTAGAACGGTATCCAGACATTGCTCCACCTAAAATTACTGTGTCGGCCAACTATAGTGGTGCAGATGCACAAACGGTTGAGCAAAGTGTTACTCAAATTTTAGAACAGCAAATACAAGGGATTGATCACTTACTCTATTTTAGTTCATCAAGTGACTCATCTGGACGTAGTCGAATTACCATAAGTTTTGATAACGGAACAAATCCGGATACTGCTCAGGTCCAAGTACAAAATAGTATTAGTGGCGTAATACGTCGCTTACCGGATGAAGTTCAACGCCAAGGTGTTACGGTAAGTAAGTCACTGGGTGACACTTTTATGGTAATTGGCTTATATGACTCGACTGGTAAAACAGGAAACATTGAGCTATCGGACTATTTAACTACGCATGTGGTAGATAACCTGAACCGTATTGAAGGGGTGGGCGAAACTGATGTATTTGGTTCACAATATGCCATGCGTATCTGGTTAAATCCGGATAAATTAAAACAATATAATTTAATGCCAAGTGATGTAGCGAATGCAATCACCGCACAAAATACTCAAGTCGCCGCAGGGGCAATTGGTGACTTACCCGTAATTGACGGTCAATATTTAAATACAAAAGTCACAGCAGGTTCTCGCTTAAAAACAGTTGAGGATTTTAAAAATATTGTCGTGAAGTCGAATAAAACGGCGAGTTATGTGTATTTAAAAGATATTGCCAGAGTTGAGCTAGGTGCAGAAAACTATCAGTCTTTTAACACTATTAATGGCTATCCTGCCGCAGGTTTGGGTATTTCTTTATCTTCAGGTGCAAATGCAATTCAGACCTCTAAGCTCATCCACCAAACTCTAGATCAGCTTACAACGAAACTACCAGCGGGTTATAAAATCGTTTATCCACGAGATAATACGCCCTTTGTTCAAGAGTCAATTAAGGAAGTAGTAAAGACTCTGGTAGAGGCGATTATTCTGGTTATTTTGGTCATGTTCCTGTTCTTACAAAGCTGGCGTGCTACGCTCATTCCGAGTATTACCGTTCCAGTTGTAATTTTAGGAACTTTCGCGGTCTTATATGTGCTTGGTTTTAGTATTAACACCTTAACGTTATTTGCGCTGGTACTCGCGATTGGTTTGTTGGTCGATGATGCGATCGTGGTCGTGGAAAACGTTGAGCGGCTCATGCATGAACAGCACTTATCTCCTAAAGAAGCTGCTATTGAGTCGATGGGGGAAATTAGTGGTGCCTTAGTCGGAATTACGTTGGTTTTAACTGCTGTTTTTATTCCAATGTCCTTTTTAGGCGGTTCAATTGGGGTGATTTACCGTCAGTTTTCTATTACTTTAGTTGCCGCTATGGCGTTGTCGCTTATTGTTGCGCTCATTTTAACACCGGCTTTATGTGCATTAATTTTAAAACCAAACCCTCAACCTCAGCGTTGGGCCGTATGGTTTAACCAAAAGATTGAGCAACTTAAAAATCAATATATCAAGCTTGTTCAGACGAGTATTCATTACAGTAAATCAGTTATTGTGATTTTTGTGGCTTTAATTGCCGTTTTTACGCTGTTCTATAACGGTTTAAAAAGCGGTTTTATTCCTAAAGAAGACCAAGGAATTTTAAGTGTTCAAATTAAGCTCGTAGACAGCGCACCAATTTCTCAAAGCCAGAAAATTGGTGAGCAAGTCCGCCAATATTTCTTAACTCAAGAAGATAAAAATGTAGATTTGGTTTTAATCCGCTATGGACGAAATTATTCGGGCACGGGACAAAACTTGGCACAAGGGTTTATTGCTCTAAAACCGTGGGATGTCCGAACAGGAAAAGAAAACTCGGCTGAGGCTATACAAAAGCGTGCAATGAAATACTTTAGTCATTTTAATAATGCACAGATTAATGTGACTTTACCTGCCTCAGTTAATGGCTTAGGTCAAACAGATGGTCTGGATTTATGGATTCAGGATTTGAATGGACAGGGGCAAGATTTTCTAGATAGTGCCTTCCGCCAATTGCAGGCTCAAAGTAAAAATTATTCAACTTTCGAAAACTTTGATAAGCAGTCAACCAATAGTAAGGCAAATCTTAATATTAAGATTGACCAGAAACAGGCACTAGCAAATGGACTACAGCTATCGGCAATTAATAACACTTTGTCGAGCGCATGGGGCGGAACTTATGTAAATGACTTTATTGATCGGGGCCGTATTAAACGTGTCATGATTCAAGGTGATGCCGAGTTTAGATCTAAACCGGAAGATTTATATAACTGGTCTGTACGTAATGACCAAAATGAAATGGTTCCCTTTAGTTCATTTGCCAACTTTAGCTGGGGCGGGGCGCCGGAAATTGTAAAACGCTATATGGGATATAGTGCTTTACAACTACAAGCAGATGTTGCGAGTGGCAGCAGTTCTGGCCAAGCGATGAAAGATGTAGAACAACTTGTTAACCAGCAAAAAGATATTGGTTTAGCGTGGACAGGTTTATCTTTTGAAGAACAAAAGTCGACTAATCAGGCCGTGTGGTTATATTTAATTTCGGCTGGATTTATTTTCTTATGTTTAGCTGCTTTATATGAAAGCCTAAGTATTCCCGCCGCCGTAATGACATCTATTCCGCTTGGTGTAGGAGGAAGTGTGATTTTCTCTTATATTTTTGGTTTGCCAAATGACGTGTATTTCCAAATTGCGCTATTAACGACTATTGGTTTGTCATGTAAAAATGCCATTTTAATTGTTGAGTTCGCGGCCTTAGCGCAAGAAAAAGGTAAGAATGCCATTCAGGCAGCCTTAGAAGGTGCGAGCTTACGATTAAGACCGATTCTAATGACCTCTTTAGCCTTTGGGGCAGGTGTAATTCCGCTTGTGTTTGCTCAAGGCGCTGGTGCGGTTAGTCGTCAAGAAATTGGTATTAGTATTTTAGGTGGCGTGATGTTTGGTACTGTGCTGGTTCTGTTTTTTATTCCGGTCATGTACGTATTATTACGTTCACTGTTTAAATCGAAAGCTTCAACTTAAAAGTAAACAATTTAAAAACGGGCATCAAATCAAGTATATTAAGATTAACTTTTCTTCTTATATTTGATTTTGATGCCTCAAGAAAAAAAATTAACACAGCAGCAGGTTATCGCACTAGAACGGGATCTTGCCAAGTTCGCAACCATGATGGATAGTGCGGTCCGTATTCCTTTTACAAAGCAAGGTATTGGTGCCGATGCTGCGCTGAGTACGATTCCAATTGCAGGTGATGTCGCTGGTTTCGCATTGACCTGTTATGCCATCTATAAAGCCAAACAAATTGGTGTGCCTCAGCATAAGCTCACTCCAGTGATCAAACTTGCCGTTGTAGATGCTGTAGTCGGATTTGTTCCTGTGGCTGGGACTATTTTTGATATTTTTATAAGACCAAGTCGAAAAGCACTAGATGTAGTTCACACGCACATACGTGAAGAATATGCGATCCAAAGTGATATTCATGTCGTTCATCCGTATTTACATGAAAAGCTCGAAAAGAAACAACAACAGTCGGCATTCTGGCGTAACCCTGTTGTGAGTTGGTTATGGTTGCACATACCCGATTTATTAGGTGCGTTTGCACTGCTTTTAATTGGCTTAGCTGTGTGGTGGGGTGCAAGTTACCTTTGGGGACTTTATCAAACCGTGTAATCAAAAAAATAAAGCCTCCATTTGGAGGCTTTATTTTTACATTAAACGTTTTATGGGCAATCTAATTGGTGTAGAGCTGCCACACGTTGTTCAATTGTAGGGTGGGTTTGGAACAATGCAGCTAAACTAAAGCCTTGTTCTTTACCTTCCGCAATTGCGAACGCTTTCATTTCTTTTGGCATTTGGTCAGGTAACTCTGTTTCAGCTTGTAAACGTAATAAAGCAGAAATCATTGCTTGTTTACCAGCTAAACGCGCACCGGCTTCATCTGCACGGTATTCACGGTAACGAGAGAACCACATCACAATGGCAGAGGCAAGAATACCGAACACGATATCTAGAACCATTGTAATGATGAAATAACCCATACCTGGGGCTTCATTGTCTTGACGACCAAAGACATTACGGTCAATAAAGTCACCTACTACACGAGCAAAGAACATAACGAAGGCGTTTACAACACCTTGGATGAGCGCCAATGTGACCATGTCACCATTTGCAACGTGGCCGATCTCGTGCGCGAGTACAGCACGTAGCTCATCTTTGTTCATACGCTCAAGTAGACCGCTTGAAACGGCAACTAAGGCATCATTTTTATTCCAGCCTGTTGCAAAGGCATTAGACTGATATGAAGGGAAGATACCAACTTCTGGCATATTAATACCAGCACGTTGAGAAAGTTCAGCGACTGTTTGCAATAACCAGCTTTCAGCTTGGTTACGAGGAGCATTTGGGTCAATCAGTTCTGTACCAGTAGTTTTCTTAGCCATCCATTTGGACATGAATAGAGAGACTAAAGAGCCCACCATACCGAACACAAAACAGATGACTAAAAGGTTGCCTAGATTTAAGCCACCCGCGCCATGGTAACTACCGACACCGAAGAGTGACAAAATAATGCCAGCTACAACCAGTACCGCGAGGTTGGTAAGCAAAAACAAACCAATCCGCATCATTGAGAAAATCCTCTTATAAATAAAATATTATCTGATTTATAAATTATAAATCACTCAGCTAATATGCGGCGCTTAGGGGAAAAATTCAAGAAAAAAATAAGGAATCAATACATTCTTTGCGATCTAAGAATGTATTTAAATTAAACAAGTTATTAGAAGGCCCCTCTGAACACGACAGTGGGAGTAATAGATCATTACAATTTTTTGACAATAGAACCCGCTAAATAAATAACCGTAAGGTATAAGGCCTTTTGAGCTTACTCAATCCGGATATGTGCAATAGCAGTTGCATTATTGGTGACATAAGTTCCCGTAGGTGCGTCTGTATATGTACCATCTGGCAATGTAACGATTTGGCGCGAGGAAGAATACTTTATAGGCTGAGCAGAGACTTGCGTCGAAGTACTGTGCGGTATGGCTGGCTGGTTTATCGCTTGGGCAGAAATACTCGAATTGCTAAAAGAAGAAAGGCCTACACCAGAAGAATATAAGTTTTGGTAGCGGCTTGTGACTCGGCGAACATAATCTTGGGTTTCACGGAATGGGGGAATACCGCCATATTTATCGACGTTTCCTTCTCCTGCATTATAAGCGGCAAGGGCCATTTGCGTATTACCGTTAAAACGTTTGAGCAACCAACTTAAATATTTAGCACCAGCGAAGATATTTTGCTGAGGATCATAAGCGTTAGATACATTAAAACGACGAGCAGTAGCCGGCATAAGCTGCATTAAACCTTGGGCACCAACCGGAGAGCGGGCATTTACATTAAAGCCAGACTCGGTATGCATAACGGCTTTGATTAATCCTTCCGAAACACCATGCTGTTGTGCTGCCTGCTTAATAATATGGTCAAAAGCATTTTTGTTTTTGCTATAGCTTGGTAAAACCGAAGCCTCTGAAGTCCCCCAGTTGCTATAACTATGAATATTACTATCCGGGTAGTAGGTGACTTTTACTTTTTTGAGTGAATGGTCATAACTTTTACGGTTAGTCAGTAAAGTACTGCCGTTTTTGTCTTGGTAAATGTACATCTGACCTGCTGAAGTCGGCGTTATACCTACCGAAAAAGTGGTCATCCCCAGTAAACAAGAAAAAAGATATTGAACCGAATTTTTCATTTTATGTTATTCACAATTTTAGGGTCTCAAAACTTGTCAAAGAGTTTATCAAAAAATATTACTTAAAGAAGTTTTGTGTAATTTTTTTTATTTTGACTCTTTGAAAAAATCAAGCAGTTTTGCTCGAATGATCATCAAAAAAAATTAAAAAAAATTTTTAAAATGATTCTATTGACTTGAATAACTATTTGAAAAATAAGGGTAAAAATCATTGGTTAAAAAATGATCAATTTAAATAAAACCCTTAACAGAAGGTCAAAACAGTTTGTCAAGTATTAAGAAATCCACAATTTTATCCACAGGTTTTGTGGAAAACTGTGGAAAAGTCCAAAAAGTAAGCATTTTGCGCAAAAAATGAACTCATCGGTCAAAATAGCGCACTGCTTTTGCATCATGCCTGAGCATTATGACGACTTCAAGAATTGAAACTATTCTTTTGATGCGATTCTCATCCGAATCATATAAAATTGCGCGGTATTTTTATTTATGGGTATATCTCGTCTATGTACGCGCCAGTTGAGTCCAACGAAGGATTTAATTTTAAGCCTGAACTTCCAACAAGCTCGGCCTATTATCGTTTGCTTAAGAAGCTTCGCCGTCAAGTTGGACATGCCATCCGTGACTTCAATATGATTGAAGATGGTGACAAGGTCATGGTGTGTGTGTCTGGTGGTAAAGACAGTTATACCTTGCTCGACATTTTGTTGCAGTTCAAACGTATTGCACCAATCAACTTTGATATTGTTGCGGTTAACCTTGACCAAAAGCAGCCGGGTTTCCCTGAAGATGTCTTACCACGTTATATGGAAGAGAATAACATTCCGTATTACATTTTGGAAAAAGACACTTACAGCATTACCAAACGTTTAACTCCTGAAGGTAAAACGTACTGTGCTGTGTGTTCACGTTTACGCCGTGGTTCGCTTTATGGCTTTGCTCAAGAAATTGGTGCAACCAAAGTTGCGCTAGGGCATCACCGTGATGACATTATTGCTACTTTCTTCTTGAACTTATTCCATGGCGGTAGCTTAAAGGCAATGCCACCTAAGCTTTTATCGTCGGATAAGAAAAATATTTTGATTCGTCCTTTGGCTTATGTTGAAGAAAAGGACATTATCAAATATGCAGAGTTACGTAAGTTCCCGATTATTCCGTGTAACCTTTGTGGTTCACAAGAGAACTTACAACGTGCCATGATCAATGAAATGCTTCGTGAATGGGACAAACAGTATCCAAAACGTTTACACAGCATTTTTGGTGCGTTACAGAACGTTTCACCTTCACAACTTGCTGACCGTGATTTGTTCGATTTCGAAGTTCTTGACTCGCAGCGCGAATTAGACTTTAAAGATCCAGAAGAACTGAAAAAACGTTTAGATGTAGTGAACTTAAGCTTTGCTGCTGAATAAAACGAATTAATAAGTCAATTGAAGGCACTTTATAAACAAGTGCCTTTAATGTATCAAAATACTAAAAAATGAATGTTCCGTACAAAAAGTCATAGCTCAACCTTAAAATTACATGCTATAACAACGCTCAAGCAGAAGTGCTTCACACGATGTTGTCTGGATAGGCAACACTAGAGAAATTGAACAAATAAATTTGAGGAAGAATCATGCCTGCATTTTTAACTGATGATTGGTTTGCGACTGTCGAAAAATTAACTGCTGAAGCAGGTGATCTTAATTTGCCACCAGCTCTTGCGAATTTGGCAATTAATTTAGTAGTTACAGATGCTTCTGGAAATACCGAATTAGCGTTAGATGGGGGTAAAATCCAAAAAGGTTTGTCTTCAAATGCCAAAACTACATTAAACATGGATGCTGAAACTTTACGTAAAGTATTCCTTGAGTTTGATATGGCAGCTGCTATGCAGGCATTCATGACTGGTAAAATAAAAGTTCAAGGCGATATGTCTCAGTTAATGGCTTTACAAACAGCTAAACCAAGCCAAGAACAAAAAGATTTGTTCAAAAAAGTATTAGAGCAAACCGCTTAAACTGAAAAAGTATTCATATAAAAAGCTTACCCGAGAGGTAAGCTTTTTATTTATACAAACAATGAATTTATCAACTTTTAGATGATAAAAACTAGATATTAATTCGCGTTTGTGCCGTTTTAATGTGCTCAAGATAAGCACGTATACGAGTCACATACTGAACCGCTTGTTTGTATCGACCATTGCGAGTTTTGTTACTCTGCAAATAATTATAGAGATTAACCCATTGGTTAGGGTCTTTCCCTTGGGCTTGCAAGCGCTTTTGAATCTGGTTCACCGCACCCGGTCCCATATTGTAAGCTACAAGTGCATACCAGTTGCGATCTGGGAAAGGAATATCATCATACTCACTTAACATGAGATCATAATATTTCGCACCGCCCTGAATACTCTGTGCTGGATCGTTACGGTTACTTACACCCATTGCCCGAGCTGTACTATTGGTTAACATCATTAACCCACGTACACCTGTTGGTGAAACAGACTCTGGCTTTAGGTACGATTCTTGATAACCAATCGCTGCAAGCAAATGCCAGTCTAAATCGTACTGAGCAGCACTTTGTTTAAAGCTTGCTTTGTAAATCGGTATACGTGCACTTAAGTCACGTTGAATCGTAGACCAAGCTTCTGGTTTTACAACATTACGGTTATAAAAAGAAGCAAGTTGCTGAGTTAGACCATTTTGTTTGCTTTGACAAACAAAACCGCTTGCTGTTTGTGTAAGCGGGTCATCTGCTTGTTTAAACACCCAGCTTAGATTCGGATTTAATCCATTTTTTTGCAAATTTACGATATCACCACAACTTGCAGAAAAAGACATTAAACCTTTGTTCTCGATTGAACTTAAGCTTGCGGTTGTCATGGCAAGATTTGCTTTACCTTGCTGAACCCACTTAAGCGCCGTGGCATTATCTGTCACGATTTTGAAGTCCAACTTTACATTTAAGCTTTGTGCATAGTTACGCGCTAAGTCATAACCGAAGCCGTGTAAAAACTGGTCTTCTTTAAAAACAGTCGTTGGGCTTTCTACGGCAACCACTGTTAATGTGTTTGTGTTAACTACAGTATTGTACTGTAGGGTTTTTCCTGCATTGATACTATGAAAGGGAAAAAACATAGTGCTGAGCGCAAGAACTTTCAATGGGAGAGAAGAAAATAAAGAGCTAAGGCCAAGCCTCGACCCAGAACTTGAATTACTGTGCATGTTGTCTCCGCTACAGGTAATTTATGCCCTAAAAGTCAGACAAAAAGCTGCCATAACTTCTAAAAGTTGATAAATTCAATAAGGGGTGGGCAGTCATGACGTCATTCAAAATGACATGAAATGAAAAAAGCAAACTGTGTAGAAAATCTACATAGTTTTTGAGTGGGTTAAAAAATACTCAACATTTAAGATGCGCGCATCATAATATTGAAAAAAAGTATTGTCAAATTTTGTACAATTAAATATCCGATATATCATCATAACAACATGAATTTATTAAGGAAGAAAATTTATACACTTCTGATGTGAGAAAATAGGGTATAAAATGCTACATCTTGTAACCCTTATGTTGTTAATCAGTGGTTTTTAATCATGAAATCTAACTTAATCACTCGGTCAGGCCATGACAAATTAGTTGCTGAATTAAAACAACTTTGGCATGAAGAAAGACCAGAAATTACGAAAAAAGTAAATTGGGCTGCAAGCCTCGGTGACCGTAGTGAGAATGCAGATTATCAATATAACAAGCAGCTCCTTAGAAAAATTGATCGACGAGTACGCTACTTAGGAAAGCGTTTAGAAGAGTTAAAAATTGTTGATTACTCACCTGAGCAAGAAGGCAAAGTTTACTTTGGTGCTTGGGTCGACATTGAAAATGAAGAAGGGGAGCAAAAAACTTTACGAATTGTCGGGGTAGATGAAATTTATGATCACCATCCTCAGCATATTTCAATTGAGTCACCTATGGCACGTGCACTCTTGAGTAAAGAAGTTGATGATGAAGTAGAAGTACACACGCCTTTGGGCAAAAAGCTGTGGTATATCAATGCAATTCGCTATGAAAAACCTAAAAATGATGAAATTTAGATAGATTTGTTTTTATTTTGAGCGTTTGAATTAAAAATTAAATAAAAGATTTGCCAACTTGCATTTTTGTTTATATTATAGCGCTCGTTGGAAGCGTGGCAGAGCGGTTTAATGCACCGGTCTTGAAAACCGACGAGGGTGTGAGTCCTCCGTGAGTTCGAATCTCACCGCTTCCGCCAAAATTCTTAAAAAGCCCTTGTTAATGACGAGGGCTTTTTTTTTATGCATATAAATTACTAAAAAAATGATCGTGCTCCTTTCTATATATTTCTAAGTATGGTCTCTCCCGTACGAGGGTTCGTCAAAGTGACATTTTCTAGCGCCTGAATGTACCAAGAATGATTCTTCTGGGTGAGCACAGTAAGAATGAGAGTATCAATCTGATGAGGCCCTTGAGGATGAGCTACGCCCGCAGTGAGGCGGCTCCAAAAATGTGAAATACATATATCCTCACTCATAGGTATGAGGTCTATCAGCTCATTCTCTAGTGTTGAATCACGATAAATGGTTTCATGAATAGGTTGATGCATTGCAATAATTTCATCAACTCCTTTAACGTAGTGACCGAAACGGTTAACGAAAGTCGCCTCTTTATCAAAAAGAGCAGCAAAGGCCTGCATATCATGCTTATTCCAAGCGGTTTGAAATGCTAAAGGTATTTCTTTTGGGTTTATTATGTGTTGACTCATACCAGCACCACTGTTTAATTCTTTAAGTCCATTTTCAAATATTATAAATAAAGATACTTCGACATGCTTAAATGAAACAGGTGATCTTAGCTCGCCTTCCAAGAGTATCTTTGTTTAACCCTCACAACTCACCACACCAAATAGGGTCGGTTGAGTTATGAGGAAAGTAGATAAACAACTGCTCGCTCAATCTGCTTAATGGAGTTAAGTTTTTATAAAATCCAGATAAAGATATAAGTTAAAAAGAATTGATGCATACAATTTTAATATAATATTAATAATCAACCATCATGCATAAATTTAAATACACTCTTTTATTTTTTAAGAACTCTTTTAATAATTCAGAACTAAACAATTAAGTTTAAAATATGGAGAATTTGTATACAGGATGGCTTTTATTAGTTTAATTAAAATGAGAACTATATAAATCTTGTGAATTCTAGCTTTTTACTTCATTAGTTTTGTACGTTTTTATCTTAAAGATAATCATAAAATTAGAATAATAATATTAAATATTTGATTTTTATTTATAAATTAAAATTAACAGCTAAGGTTCTTACTCTGTTGAATAAACATCAAAACTAAAAAATTTAATCTTGCTTTAAGTTCTCTTAATTAATTTATGGCCTATCTAGATTTCGTTAATGGGTCAGAAAAATAAATTATGACTTCATTTAAGCCAAATCAGAAAATTAAGAGAGTATAAAAATGAACCAGTTTGTAACGAACACGAAAAATGTAATTCGTGGAAAGTATCATCCGGAATTTTTGCAGAATGAAGTCTTAGCCGATATTTTTGCTCATACTGCACAAACTCTTCCTGATAAAACGGCTTTAATTGAAGCAGATAAAACGCTGAGTTATGGTGAGCTGTATCAGCAAGCCTTAATAATGGCTCAACATCTGGCTTTAAAAGGGGTAAAGCCAGGTCATATTGTAGGGCTATGGCTGCCGCGTGGTATTGAGCTTTTAAAAGCTCAACTGGCCATTTGTTTAAGCGGTGCAGCTTGGCTTCCTTTTGATATGGATACGCCCGCGGACCGTATTGCGGTATGTCTTGAAGATGCCGAAGCGGTGGGAATGATTACTACAGATGAATGGTATGAACATTTAGCTGAAGTGCCACAAACAAAATGGACCAACACCGAGCTGCAAAAAACACTAAGCGAAAGTGTAAGTTTAGCGAAAACCACTCCAGATCAACCTGCCTATATTATTTATACCTCGGGTTCGACAGGTAAACCCAAAGGAATTGTGATTACTCAAAAAAATATTTGTCACTTTTTACGTAGTGAAAATAGTATTTTGGGTTTCAAGAGCAAGACAAGGTCTATCAAGGCTTTTCAGTCGCTTTTGATATGTCGTTTGAAGAGATTTGGCTTTCTTATTTGGTAGGTGCAACGTTGTGGATTGCACCGAAGTCACTTGTCAGTGACCCTGAGCGGTTATGCCAAACCTTAAAGCATGAACAAATTACAGTACTGCATGCTGTTCCAACGTTACTTGCCTTATTTCCTGAAGACGTACCTAATTTAAGAATTATTAATTTAGGTGGGGAAATGTGTCCGGATTCACTGGTTGACCGTTGGGCATTACCTCATCATCAAATGTTTAACACCTATGGACCAACCGAAACCACGGTTTCTGCAAGTCTTGAGTTATTAGAACGCGGCAAACCTGTCACCATTGGCAAGCCCTTACCAAACTACGGTATGTTGGTCATTAACTCTGAAAGAGAGTTGCTCGAGCAAGGTGAAACAGGGGAGTTATGTATTTTTGGTCCAAGTGTGGCACAAGGCTATTTAGGACGTCCTGATTTAACCGCAGATAAGTTTATTGAAAACCCTTGGGCAATGAGTGTAGAGGAAGAGTTACTCTACCGTACTGGGGATTTGGCTAAAATTGATGAGTTTGGTCAAGTACACTGCTTAGGTCGTGCCGATGACCAAGTTAAAATCCGTGGTTTCCGTGTAGAGCTTGGCGAGATCGAAGCTGCGCTTTGCGATATTGACGGAATTGGTACGGCAGCCGTTATTCTTCGTCCTGAAGACGGCATTGATCAACTTATTGCGTTTATTGCACCAGAAATTGATGCAAAGCAAGCTATAGAAATTAAAGAACTACGCCATAACTTGAGTCAGCGATTACCGCCTTATATGGTGCCAAATCGTTTTGAGATTATTGAAGAAGTTCCACGTCTATTATCTGGGAAAATTGACCGTAAAGCTTTAAAAGCAAGACCGCTCACAAGTGTGGTAGATCGCAGTGAATCTGACCAGCCACAGAACCCGGCTGAAGAAATCCTATTTGAAATTTTGAATCGCTTGTTCCCGAACATGCCGATTAAACTCGATTCAGATTTCTTCGATGATTTAGGTGGGCATTCACTACTCGCCGCTGTTTTAATTTCAAATCTGCGTGAGCATGCGGAATATAGCCATCTGACCATTCAAAACTTATATCAAGCGAGAAGAGTAGGCGCGATTGCTGCACTCATGTTAGAACAGCCTGAACCTACTTTATTTGATAGCCAAATTGGACAAGATAACCCTCGTAATCAGACCTATAAATGGTTATGTGGTATTGCCCAGCTCGTTACTATTCCGGTTTTAATCTCGATTAATATTTTGCAGTGGTTAGCGCCATTCTTTACCTATCACTACTTTACCGGTGGAACCCGCGACAGTATTCCGTATGCGATTGCGTTGTCTTTATTGGTGTATGTCAGTGTTATTATGAGCAGTTTTGTACTGTCGATTACGGTAAAACGACTACTAATGTTAGGAATTGGCGCAGGGCGTTATCCATTATGGGGATTAACCTATTTCCGTTGGTGGCTAGCAGACCGTATTAGTAATATTTCACCTGTTTATCTTTTATCTGGCTCGACTTTACTTAACTTATATTTGAAAGCACTGGGCGCGAAAATCGGCCACGACGTTACCATTAGTTCCGTACATATTCGTATGCCATCTTTACTGACTATTGAAGATGGCGTGAGTATTGGTTCTCAGGTGAATTTAGAAAATGCCAAAGTTGAACATGGCCACTTGGTATTAGGTTCAATTCACCTTAAACAAGACAGTTATGTAGGTTCGTATGCTGTATTAGAAGAAAATACAGTGTTAGAAAAACAGGCCCATGTAAATGCCTTAACTTCAATTGAATATGACACGGTTGTACCTGAGGGCGAAATTTGGGATGGAACACCTGCTCAGAAAATAGGGCATATAGATGAGCAAGCTAAATTGCCAGAGCGTCCTAAACTATCGTTTATACGTAAAATTGCTGAATATGGATACTATGGCGTTAGCGCATTAATTATTGCCTGTCTTTTCTTTATTCCAATTTTTCCAAGCTTCCTTTTGGTCGACTGGTTAGATGTAAATGTATTTAATATTAACCCGAACAACCATTTGCAAATCGCGCTTTACTATTTCATTTTAGCGATTCCGGCTAGTGCAATGATGATGATGATTACTGCGGTGATTTCTTCAGGTCTGCGTAAAATTGCATTGCCGCGTCTTGAAACCGGAACCTATGCGGTTCATGGCAGCACGTATTATCGTAAATGGTTTGCGGCCCAAATTTTAGAAACGAGCTTACAAACCTTACATGGCTTGTTTGCCACCATTTATGCGCCTACATGGTTCCGTATGCTGGGAGCAAAAGTAGGTAAAAATACCGAAATTTCTACCGCAACCGGGGTCATTCCAGAAATGCTGACTTTGGGTGAAGAAAGCTTTATTGCCGATGCTGTAATGCTGGGTGATGAAGAGATTAAAGGCGGTTGGATGTCTTTAAAAGCAACCAAAATCGGTAACCGTAGTTTTGTGGGAAATAGTGCTTATATTGCTGATGGGACAGTGTTACCAGACAATGTTTTAATTGGCGTGCAATCAAAAACACCAGATAACCGTGAAATGTATGACGGACAAACTTGGTTTGGTTCTCCGGCGTTGCTGTTACCTGCACGTGAAGCTGCTGAAAAATATCCTGACCATTTAACCTTTAAACCAAGTATTAAGCGCCGTTTAATGCGTGGTTTTATTGAAGGGCTTCGTATTGTATTGCCGGCCGCACTTGCGATTGGGGTGGGTTATATGATCGTGCTAGACGTTATTGATGTGATTAATACCTACAATATTGAGACGGGTCTGGTTGCATTAACGCTCGCAGGACTGCTTTATGGTGTTGGCTGTTTCCTTATTGTTGCGCTATTAAAGTGGATTTTGATTGGTCGCTATCAACCGCGTTCGGCACCTATGTGGACCATGTTTGTATGGTTAAGTGAAGGGATTACCAGCTTATATGAATCAGTTGCGATTCCTAACTTCTTAAACTACTTAAGAGGAACACCAATGTTGCCATTCTTCCTGCGTATTTTAGGGGTTCGTATTGGTAAAGATGTTTATATGGATACGGCTGATATTACCGAGTTTGACTGTGTCAGCATTGGTGATCGTGCCGAGTTTAATAGCTTTTCAGGCCCGCAAACTCACTTGTTTGAAGACCGCATTATGAAAATTGGGCAAGTAAATGTTGGCAATGATGTAGTGGTCAATGCGCGCAGTATTATTTTGTATAACGCAAACGTGAGCAATCATGCAGTGTTAGGTCCATTAACACTGGTCATGAAAGGTGAAAATATTCCGGCTAAATCTGCGTGGATTGGTTCACCGGCTGTGCCTTGGGTTCATAAATAATACGTTGTTGAATTGAAAAAGCCTCTGTAGAACAGGGGCTTTTTTGTAGCTAGGCTTTAGTAATATTATACATTCATTAATGTCTAATATATTAAATATATAATTAATAAGATATTGATATAAAATTATGAAAATCAGAAAGCTTTAGGAAAAAAATTAAGAATGTATTTAATGCATATTTGGACATTTAACTCTATGGAAAAAGGTGAATCTCTATTCGCCTACCAAATACAAAAAGAATTTGCAGATATTTTGGTTTCAATTTTTGATAAGGAAACACTTCCACTTATTTCTGATCTTTCATATGTAGATTACGATTTATACAGTGATAGACAGCTTTATCAATTAATTAACGAATTTAAAAAACTAATCGAAATTTATCCAGCGTTTATAGTTGAAATTTCTAAAATAATAAGCTTTTTAGAAAAAGCTATTGAGTGTAATGAAAAAATTCTTTTTGATCCCTTTAGAGAATCCATCTTGGGCCTAGATGTTTTTGAATTTTCCTAAAAATCAATACACCTTATACGAAATGAATTAAGTATCTATAATAATGAGTATATATATAAATATATGAAGTTAACTACTATGCCTTTCACTTGGGAACTTCCTTATGAAAACATCTATAAATTTAACTATGGATAGTAGAAAAGAGGTTCCATCGAGGAATTTGGTTAGAGGTGGATCAGGAAATTTGAACAACACTTATAAGTGATATTTTGCTCCCCAAATGATGTTATAAACATCA